>JAVEUP010000391.1:0-3241 GCA_034005525.1 Thermoguttaceae bacterium
GGTAGTGTGGTCCATTTCGTCTGCATCGTGTGTTTCCTCCGTTGAAGGTGAAGGGGGTAAATGATCGTTCATTCTCGAATGGCGTCAGCGAACCGCGTGAGGGCCGCAGAGTCAACGCTTTCGCCTCGAATCGAATCGACGAACGCGGTGTGGTCGGGGAAGGCGTTTGACGTGCCCGCGTTATCGGCCATGCCTTCGTACAGTCCCGTTGTGGTTGCCGGATCGGCAACCAGGTCCACGGAGCGGACCGATAGGACGGCCTCAACAACCGTCTTGCCGTCGCGTCGGACGGTCCTGCCCTCCGCGTCATGCGACAAGCCGACGTTGCCCGGTGCGTTCTCGGCATCCCAGGCAAGCTGTTCCGCAAGGGCGTGCCCTTGGTTGAAGTGGAAGTCCGCGTACAGTCCATCGTCCTTGGAGCGGACGCTCCGAAGGCAGCCGATACGATCCTCGTACCTGCGGCCCTGCCCGAGCTCCGCATGGTTGACGTTCACCTTCACGCCCTCGTACAGCCCCGCCGCATCCTGCAGCGCACGGGCGGTGTACTCGCGTCCGTTGCGGCTTACGCGGCCGATGATCTTCACGCCGCGAATGACGCCGTTCTGGCGGTCCACGCGGCATCCGGTAGCCGCTGCAATTTCTTGGAGTCGTTCCGTTCCCATCTTCGTTTCCTCGCAAAGGGTGGTGATGCCGGTTTACTCGCCGGCGATACATTCAAGCTGCTCATCGGTCAGGTCTTCGGCCTTGCAGCCCGGGCCGCCGATGAGCTCGGCCAGTTCGTCATCGGTCATCTGATCGATTGACGGGCCGCCGCGGTCGATCCGACCGGCCGCCGCGCTCATGATCCGTTCAAGGCGCGTTCGGTAACTGCTCATGTTCGTACCCCAAGTTTGACTTCCAGTTCAAGCAATCGAACCGCCACGTCGACGGCTTCTGCAGGGCCTAGGCAACGGTCCAGAATCAGGCGGGCCGCCGCCGCATCGCCGCCCTTGGCATCCTGTACCAGCCGCCGGATGATCTGCCGCATATCGGACTGGCTAACGGCGCTCAACAGTGCGCCGCGAAGTTTGGCTACCTTCTTCGCGTGTGGATTCCCAGGGCCGCCCGAGTTCCCTGCCACGAATCGCCCGCTCGCGTCTCGGCCGTCAGCAAACGGTTCTAACGGTCCCATCGTTCCCTCGCTCATGCTGTTTCCCTCCCCGCCCATTCGTGTTGTTTCCGGGGGCCGTGTGCCGGAATCCGTGCCGCTTTCATGCGAGACCCTCGTTTCCCCCGGTGTTTTCGGTTGTGACGGCTTCTTCATCCGAAGTATTCGCGCTCGCCGGCCGAACCTCGACACACCTCCAACCGTATCGGCGTAGCATCGCCTTTAGGCTGTTCCTCAATCTGCGAACGCCGTCCTGGTCGGAAGGGTCAACCGGGCATCGCAGCTTCACGATGTATTCGGGTCGGCCGATCATCGCGCGCCCCCTTGGTGGCGACGGTCCCTTCCAGCCAGGCGAAAGACCGTACCGCACGTCAACCGGCTTGCAATCCGATCATCGAACATGCTGGCAATTGCGCTGGGCGTCAGGTTGGAGAGGTAGACGCCGGCTCTCCGGTTCTCGAACTCCTGATGGTCCAGGATGCCTTTCAGCGTCGTGTACTGAAGGTCGCCGATTTTGGAACGCTCGCCGATTTCGTCGACGATAGCCAGGCGGTAAAACCGATCCTCAGGGCGGACTGGCAATTCGTCGCTTGTGCATACCGATCGTTCCCACCAAATGTATCTGCCCTGTATCACGGCGCTACACGCCTCTTCCAGCGTCCCGTAGTGACCACCTGTAATGTCGGCCAGCGCGAGCGCGGCACAGGTCTTTCCGGTACCGACCGGACCATGAACAAACAGGGGCCACGGCTTCATGCCGTCGCATAGCTGACCGAACAGGTCAAGCAATTCGGGAGCAATCTGGTCAAGGCGCCGTGGCACGTCGGGGTAGACCATGTGTTTGCGCCTGGAAATGCGTACCTTCGCAAACCCGATAGGCCATGCCGGAGGCTCGGCCTCGGAGCGTCGGCGCCACAATTCGACCGCCGCCACGGCATTGCCAGCGTCGGCCTGCTCAGTCAAGGCTTTGGTAGAAAGCGAGGCTCTCGGCGCTTGCCTCGACTCGCCCGGGGCGTTTTCCGTTGCTCTTGTGGCTTCCGTTGCCATTGTGGTTTCCTATCTCGTTGTGAGCGCCAGCCAACAGCCGGCAGATATTGAACTCGCCCTTGTCGTTCTTGCCGAACAGCCACGGAATAGTAAACCATCCCTGCCCGTGGCAGAACTTCGCCCTGCGGATTGCTCCCAATACGGCCGGTATGGATTCGAGGGCCTCCCGCTGCTCGGGGTTCTTCATGGCTTTGGCCCAACCTTTGATCGCCGCCTGCGAAGTCGGATCGCGCCTTGCGCCGTTGCCCTTGGCGACGATTGACGATCCAAGAGCGTTCCATCCATCGATCAATTCCAGCAAACCGGCCGGGGGCGAACCGGCGTCAGCCGGCGCTTTCTTAGTAGGGTTAGGTTTAGGGTTAGGTATGGAAGGTGCAGGTTTACCGTCCGGTTGCCGTCCGGTTACCGTCCGGTTACCGTCCTGTTTTGGGACGGCATTGTCCGTTTGCTGTTCCGATTCGGGACGGGAAATGGAATCGTCGCCCTCATCACACGGCCCATCAGAAACGTCCCGGTACTGGTCTGGAATCTTCACCCAGTAGGTTCCGGGGACGCCCTTGCCGCCAGCCTCGTAGTGCAGCCACCCGTGCTTTACGGCCTTGTCTCGCGCGGCAACCAGCCGGCTCCGGCCGCCGAATCCGCAGAGGGGCATCAGTTGTTCGTTGTAATACGTGACCGGACGCGAGTAGTGAATTGAATCCTCCTGGTGCGCAATCACTGCCAGGAGCCAACACGCCTCCGGGCCTCCCAACTCTTGAGCCACGGCCGCCTTTGTCAGCAAGCGCACGAACTTGTTCGCAAAGAACTTCGGCCGCTTCGGATATGCGGGCTTGGCCTCCTTGCTGTTTGTCTCGTCGTTGCTCATTCGGCGGTGCCCTCCATGTCATGGCCGTGCATCATCCGAACGATGGCCTCTTCCAGGTCGGCAACGCGATACAGGCGGCGATGCCCCAGCTTGCAGCATGGAATGCAGGCGCCACGAGGGGCGGTGTGGTTCCAAAGGCCGCTCGGGCTGATTGACAGGGCCTCAGCGGCCTCTCGGGCGGA
>JAVEUP010000392.1:0-3239 GCA_034005525.1 Thermoguttaceae bacterium
GACCCTGGGCGATCTGGCGGTGGACAGTCTCACCGTGGGGGCTCATTACGACAGTACCCGCGCATTCAACGGGATCATGCACGAGTTGATCCTATATCATGGCGTCCTTTCGCCCCAGGACCGCGCGCTGGTCGAGCACAGCCTGATGCGTTACGTTCCCGAACCGGGCAGCGCAATGTTGCTGCTGGCCGGTGTGCTGGCATTGCTGGCCGGACGGCGGCTCCGCATCGTACGAAGGACTACCGTGACGAAGGCTCTTGCCGGGATTACCGGCTTGGTTGCCGTCGGTTGCGCCGCCGCGCCGCCGGTTGCCGCCGCCGCTCCCATTTACTTCGATTTCGGGCAAAGTACCTACTTGTCTCCGGAGGGAAGCTATAACAACATCACATCGGCCACGTCGACGGGACAGAAGATTTCCGATGCCATCGACGCCGATGGGGCGAGCACCGGCATCGGGTTGAGCGTTACCGAGCGTTTCCATGCGGCGGTTACCAACGGAGTGAACTCCAGTGCGGCCGGCTTTCACCAGAATGCACAGCGTGATTCGTTCTATGTCAGGGAGGGTGCTTATGACAGTGCTGCTGTTCGGTTGGGAGCTTTGCATCCGCACCTGCTCTACGATATCGTCCTATTTGGCTCACGCTCCAGCGAGGACGGAATGACCGACCGCTACACGGTTTATACCATCGACGGCGTGGAACAGGTGCTCGATACCAGGGGCAATACGTCGAACGTGGTGACCTTTTCCGGCGTGGCGCCCAGCAGCAGCGGGCAGATCGATATCGGCGTGCGACTGCTCACCAACGACGACACGGCCCTGCTGCAACAGTTGGACATTGCCGAGACCGATACCGACCACGGCTACCTGAGCGCCATGAAAGTGACAACCGACGGGATCGTCAAATACTCCACGGCAGGGCAGGTGCTGACCGAAACCTTCGATTCTCTCGCCAACAGCCCGCGCAATGGAACCGAGTCCTGGAGCAACAATAGCACGCTCCCGGGTTGGTATTTCTCGCGGGCCAGCGGCGCGCTGGCCAGTACTTACACCATTTTCGACGGCAACGGAGCCAAACAAGACGTCCTTCTGAGCCTTGGCCAGACGGACGACTCCGACCGGGCGCTGGGCTTTCAGTCCAGCAGCAGCGCCGGAACCGTCCATTACGGGTTTCGCGTGGAAAACAATACCCCGATGGCACTCGACGAGTTCCACCTCGGCTACACCGGCGAGCAATGGCGTGCCGTCAACTCCAGCGACCCCAGCAAGATCATCTTCGAGTACCAGGTGTTCGACAGTGGCGAGGGTGACCTGCTTGCCACGTCCGGGTGGACCGCCATCGACAGTCTCGAATTCACCGCTCCCCATTACCATTCCAGTTCAGGGGACAATCGGGGCCTCGACGGCAACGATCCGGATAACCGGGAAGTAGTGTACGGCATGGCGATGGACGTCACCTGGGGCCCAGGGCAGGAACTGTGGCTCCGCTGGACCGACATTCATCCACCTCACCAGATGATGGGTATCGACGACGTCTGGTTCCGTGCTGTCCCCGAGCCGAGCAGCCTGTTGCTGCTGCTCGTCGGCGGAATGGCGGTCCTATTCCGACGGCGGCGGCAAGATTGAACGCAAGGCCAGATTGTGCGTTATGAATCCCAAGCAAGGAAGAAACGCCATGTATCGAAAAGGAAACGCTTTTACCTTGGTGGAACTTCTGGTGGTCATTACGATCATCGGCATCCTGATTGCGCTCTTGCTGCCGGCGGTCCAGGCCGCTCGCGAGGCGGCCCGGTCGCTGCAGTGCAAGAATAACTTGAAGCAAATCGGGCTGGCAATGCATTCTTACCACGAGGCACTGCGGACCTTCCCGCCTTCCTCAATCAACCCGCCCGGAGTCACGGCCGTCGGCGGACGCGAGCGAGGTTGGGGCTGGGGAGCACTCATCTTGCCGTTCATCGAACAGCAGTCGCTGCACGACGCCATCAATGTTGCCGGCGGAGGGCAAATGCCCGTCCCCACGGCCGACAACGGCCTGCAAACGGCCATCGCGTCGTACCTGTGCCCGTCCGACCAGCCCTCGCGAGTCGGCAAGTTGTTCGGCCACGAGTACGGTAAGAGCAACTACACGATGTCAGCCGGCATCGCGTACAACAACCGGGACAACATGAGCACCATTGACGATATTCGCGACGGCACGAGCAATACCCTGCTCATTGGCGAGCGCGACGTGTACGAGCAGGCAGGTGCCGTTTGGCCCGGGTTCTCGGCCACCAGCGCCTCGGTCAATTTCCGGTGTACATGGCCGATCGCCACTCGCTTGGAACGCGACAGCTCCGGCAATCTAGTCTACAAGCTGGGCGTCGACCAGTGCCGACGTCACTCGCTGACCAGCCAGCATCCGGGCGGAGTGAACGTGGTGTTCTGCGACGGTTCGGTGCGGCTGTTGAGCGAGAATATCGAGAACATGTTTGGCGGCAATTGTGGCAACAGCCCCGTCCACGCCAGATTTCCAACCAATGACTTCACCTACCAGAAGCTTTTCAACCGGCAAGACGGACGGGTCATTAACGAGCCGTTCTAAGCACGGCGGGCAGTCCGGTCCGAGACGGGCCGCGAGTGGCTGTCCGGTGAGCCGGCGTCTTAAGACGGAAGTTGCTATCCCTTTTGAATGACCATAAGGTTCCTTCGCCGCTTGACGGCCACGGTCACGTCCAGGACAATTGTTCTGCTTTCCCACTCCACACTTGCCCAAAGGAACGCTCCATGAACCAACGCATCTCGCGCCGCAACCTGCTGAAAGCGCTTGGCGTTTCCACCCTTTCAGGCGCAGGGGGCATTGCGGCCCTCCCCGGTGCCGCCCAGGCCGACCCGATCCGCGCTCGCGACGCCGCTGCATGCATCGCCGACGGCAAGGTCATTCAACCCGCGCGAGAACTGCCTTTGCTGCACGAGACCGACGTGCTGGTCGTTGGGGCCGGGCCGGCCGGCGTGGCCGCAGCAATCGCCGCCAGCCGGGCGGGCGCCAAGACGGCACTGGTGGAACGGTACGGGCACTTGGGCGGCCAGTGGACCGGAGGGCTCGTGCTGCCGGTGGTCGGCATGTTCGGCAGGAGCCGGGTGCAAATGACCCGTGGCATTGGCGAGGAAATGCTGCACCGGCTGAGCAAGGTCCACAAAGGCATTGTCGATTATCCGGGCGTGCGACCGGTAGTCGACGCCGAAGCGCTGAAGTACGTGATGG
>JAVEUP010000393.1:0-3236 GCA_034005525.1 Thermoguttaceae bacterium
GGCGGTAGCGGCACGCTGAACTTCGCCAATGCGACGTCGGTTGCCATCGATGTCGATACCGTGCGGATCGCCAATTCCGGGCATGGCGCCGGCTCGACCGGCCTCGTGCAACTCAGCGGCGGCGCCAACACCATCCGGGCCGACGAGATCGTCATCGGCAACCGCAAGGGCGCGGCTACCGTCAACATGGCCGCCGGCGGGTCGCTCGACATCCAGGGCCAGAGCGGCGCCCGCGCCAATCTCAGCATCGGCCGCAACAATATCAATACGGGCGGCACCCCGCTGGCCACGCTCGACGCGACCGCCGGAGTGTTCACCGCGCAGCTAGACCAGTTGCTGCTTGGCCATAAGTCGGGCGGCTCGGCCGCGGGTTCCGGCCGGGGCGAAGTGCTGCTGGGCAGCAGCGCCGCGAACAACGTCAACGTCAACAACGTGGTCATAGCGGAACTGAGCGATGGGGGCACGGCCACCGGCCGGCTCCAAATGCGCGGCGGCACGTTTACCGTCAATGGCGCCATTACCGACGGAGGCGGCACCAGTACCATCCAACTCGACGGCGGCACCATGACCGTCGGCAGCGGGCTGGAAGTTGACCACCTCCGCGTCGGCTACGGTGGTCTCTCGGCCAGCCTCACCGTAAGCGGCGGCCCGGTTGTCATTGGCACAGGCAGCGAGGTGTTCGACATCGGAAACCGCGACACCGTAAGCGGTGGAACGACCTCGGGCACCGCCGACTTCTCGGCCGCCGCCTCGGTCAATATCAACGTCAATCGGCTGGGCATCGCGCAGATACCCGGAACCGGCGGCACCACCTCAGGGACGCTCATCCTGCCCGCCACCGGCCCGGCCACCATTCGGGCCAACGTCATCAGCGTGGCTGATATCCCCAGCGCTAGCGGCAGCGGCCTCGGAATCATGCACCTGGGCGCCGGCACCACCGACATTGCCGTCGACCACTTCTACCTCGGCTACCGAAAGAAGGACGCCGAGTTGGACATTCTGCCCGGCGGCGTACTGAACATTCAAGGGCGATTGGGCGCCGCGGCGAATCTCTATGTCGGATACAATGCAGTCAATACCGGGTCAGTTCCTGAGAGCACCATGGATCTCACTGGTGGCACGCTCAACGCCGTCCTCAATAATATGACTGTCGGATACCACACCAGCATTCCAACCTCCGCCGGCAGTGGCACGGGCGAACTCACATTTGAGGCCGGTACGATTTCGGCCACTACCGTAGTTGTCGGCGGCGGAGGCAGCACGGGCCGCGGCATCGGCACCATCAACATGAACGGCGGTTCGTTCACAGCCGATAGCATCACCCTGGGCACAGGAAACGCGAACACCAGCGGCACCTTCAACCTGGCAGGGGGCACGCTGAGCGCCGGCTCGATCGTTCAAGGCACTGCCGGCTCGACCGCCAACTTCCATTGGACGGACGACTGCACGTCGACCAGTTCGGCTCGTCGGCGTTGGCGTTGGACCTCTTGCAGCAAGACGGCACGCTGGCACCCGGCAATTCCATCGGAACCACCGAAGTCTTTGGCGACTATACCCAGTTGGCCGCAGGCGTGCTCGAAATCGAGATTGCCGGGCCGGCCAACCACGACTTCGTTATGGTCCACCGCGACGCCTCGCTCTACGGCACGGTGCATGTGCTGATGGACGGCTACGAGGCTCAACTGCGCGAGTCCTTCGACGTGCTTCAGACCACCGGCGACCTGACCCTGGGAAGCCTAGGCAGCATTGACATCACCGGCGACCTGCCCAACTCGACGTTCGGATGGTGGGCCGCGGCAGCGGTGCCCGGCCCCGGCGGCGAAGGCGCCTTTCTACGCTTGACCGTAGTGCCCGAACCTGCCAGCGCGTTGCTTGCCCTGCTGGCCATTGCCGCCCTGCTCGGCCGCAGACCCCGGCGGTGAGCCGGGGATGATGCAACACGTGTGCATGGTGGAACTGGCCTGCGCAAAACCAGATCTATAGACGGACGGACCCTGTGCGGTTTTTTCCGGCGGGGCTCAATGTTGTCCGTGTTCCAGTCCCGAAGGGACGATCCTAAATAAGGGCTCGCGAAGGAATAAATGGCCGATTTTGGCGCGGCGAGGACAAGGCTGGGAAGGAAGGCGAAGCAGACATATTGCTTATACGTCGATGCAGCCTGACGCCCGCAGCCGTAGCCGCAGCCCGTTCAAAATCGGCCAGTTATTTATTCGCGGGCCCTAAGCCCGGCGTGGAGCGACGTGAGATGTAGGGTGGTGACAAGCAAGCCAAGACCCTGGTGGGCCTTCGGTCGCTTGGCCGGCCCTGCTTCCAACGCACGGCGTGCAAACCACCCGGACCGGGCTTGCGCAGGCCCACCAAGGACTTACGCGACCTTGTCCCACCCTACATAAACACTACGGTCCAACATAAAGTATGTACTTGAGAGGAGACACCATGCGGACAATTCTGTTCGGAACACTGGCGTACATGATATCCACTTCCGCCGCCGCCACGACCATCTATGTGAACAACCAGACCGGCAGCAACGAGTTGGACGGCCGTGCGCCAACGGTCGCGGACCAGAGCGGGCCGGTGGCCAGCATCGAGCGGGCGTTCGCCCTGGTCGAAACGTCCGGCCGCGTGGAAATTGCCAATACGGGCGTTCCGTATCAGCGCAGCTATCCCGGCGATCGCGGGCGATCGCTGGTCCCGAGGGCGGGCGGAACGCCGGAGCATCCGTTGGTGGTCAATGGGGACGGTGCAGTGATGTCCGGGCTGGCAGTCATTCCGGAGGACGCATGGACGGCGGAGGACGGCTTCCTGTCGCTGCCATTCTGGCCCATGTCGAACCAGTTCAAAGGCCATGTGCAAATGAACCACTGGCTGGATGAAACGCACATCTGGTGGGTCGACGGCAAGCTGGCGCCGAACGCGAAGTCGAGGGACGAACTTCGCGCCACACCGGGAGCGTTCTGGTGGGACAAGGCCAACCGTCGCGTGCTCTTTCACAAGCCCGCAGATGTGCCGCTTGCGAGCCTTCGCGTGGAACTACCGGCCAACATGGGCATTTACGTCCATCACGATTACACGCTGGTGCAGGACCTGGTCATGATGTTCTCCTGGAACGACGGGTTCGACATTGCCGGCTCCCCGAAAGGCGTGGTCTTCCGGCGGTGCATCGCCTTTCACAACTGCGGGCAAGGGTTCTCCTGCCACGGCACGGGAAGCGCCCTCTACGACGAATGCGCGGCAGT
>JAVEUP010000208.1:0-13324 GCA_034005525.1 Thermoguttaceae bacterium
CCCCGCCCACAAATCCCACAACGCAACCGGCTCGGACGAGCCGGGCGGGGACGCTGCGAAAAAGACGCCGTTGCAACCGGTCACGTGTCGGTGGCGCAGGCTTCGTTCTCCGCCGAATGCGAAGGGGACGGCTTCCTATGAACGGGTACAGAACTGCCGGCGGACCGCTGGGGTGAATCTGCCGCCTACCCGCCTTTCCAGAAAATCGCCCGTCGGATAGACAAAACCATAGCGACGGGTTGTCTTATTCTGTAGCGTCCGACCAACACGGAGTTTACGGGTGGAAAGGGAGCCGGCCGACAGTGAGATTCAGGCTCGCCTTGCAGCGAACGATCCGTCGGCGTTGGAGCTGATCTGGGACGGTTACGGAACCGACTTGTTCGCCTTTCTGGCAAGTCTGCTGGGCCGCCGGCACGAGGCCGAAGATGCGTTGCAGGACGTGTTCGTGACCATCGCCAGAAAACGGCAATCGGTAGCCGGGGCGAGGCTCCTGAAGCCGTACCTGTTCCGGCTTGCCAGAAACGTCGCCCTGAACCGGCTCAAACGGAACCGGCGCGTACGGCAACCGACCGGCGAGGGGTTCGATTGGCTGGTGTACGACCAGCCTGACGAACAAGGAGACGATCGGACGGCCCGGTTAGGCCCGGCGCTGGCTGCCTTGCCCGAGAAGCAGCGTGTGGTCATTGTGCTGAAGTTCTTTCGTGACAAGACATTGCGGGAAATCGGCGAACTGATGGGAACCTCGGAGAACACCGCGGCCAGCCGGTACCGGTATGGAATGGCTGCGCTGCGAAAGCTGATGTGGGAGTCGTGAACATGAACAACCCTGCCGAAGACGATCGACCTGTCTTATGCGAAATGGCGAAGTACCACGTCGCCTCCCCCTCGGCTGCCTTGCGTCAGCGGATCCTGCGGACTGCGCGGGCTGCGTGGGCAACAAGTCAGACTACGCCTGCCGAGGTCTCCTGGGTGCTGCCTGCGGTCCGTTTCGCTGCGTGTTTGGCGGCCGCCCTCCTGGTGGCCGGCATGGCGAACCTTGTCGATCAGCGTTCCATGACACGTGAACGTGCCGGGAGTCGGGCAGCTTCGGCTGTCGTGCCAGACTCGGTATTGCAGGCCAATCCCGGCCTGGCGCCACTGGTGGCACTCGCAGCTTCCCGGCCAGAGGCAGACGTTTCGCAAGGGCTCCTCCACCATGTGCGACGTGTTGAAGAGCTTCTGCAAACTCCACCCCCGCCCGGTAAGGGGACTCCCGCGGAACGCCTCCCCCACGGCCACTTGCACCGGCGGGAAGCGGGGAGTCTCTGCTGCTGGGCATTACGTTCCACAGAAGGACCAGTCTGATGAGGACACGCACCGCAAGAATCTTGAAATGGACCGGAGCTGTCGTCGTTGCTTCAGGTGTTCTCTATGCCGTGTTGCTGGGATTGGCCAATCGCTCCCTGCGTCGCGCGTATTCGGCTCTGGAGGCCGACGGGCGTCCCATGCAACCGGCCGAGATTGTACCGCCGGCGATTCCCGGCACCGAGAACGCCGCGCTCGTCTATCAGGCTGTGGTTCTCCAGCTCAAAGCCGAACCGGCCGGAGAGCAGGACCTCTTCACGACGCTGGGCGACCTCGCGGCTGAAATGAACAAGGAGCCAACCAATGGCGAGAGGACGGCGAGGTTTCGCGAACTTCTGCAAGACTCGGTCGTCATGGATGCTCTTGGAGCACTCGAACGCGGGACCAAGAAGCCCGGTTGTCAATACGAACTCGACTATTCGCAGGGAGCGGGGATACTTCTGCCTCACCTGTCGGACTTGCGGCAACTCACGCGCATTCTCTGTGCCGTCGCGCACGTGCAGGCGGCCGACGGCGACCATGCCGGCATGTGGAACACGCTGATCACCGCCCTGCGGCTTGCCAACGCCGTCAAGGACGAGCCGATCCTCGTCAGCCAGCTTGTGCGAATCGCGCAGTTCAATCTGACGGTCGACACGATCCATGCCCTTGCCGCGGCGGCGCCGTCGGACGAGCAGTATGCGGAAATCAGTACCCTGTTGAACAGCTACGACGACAATTCGCCGCTCGTCGCCGCGATGGACGGCGAGCGAGTGCTGCTTGGCGAGTGGGTCTTCGGCCTACCGCGCTCGGACTTGCGGCAAGCGGCCGCTCTACTTGGAGACGGCGCCGTACCCGCCCTTGCAATGGCCTGCGTATTCCGCCCGGTGTTTCACTTCGATCATGCTGCCTACCTTGGCGTGATGCATGCCTACACAAGGAATGCTGTGGAGCCCTATTCCGAAGCCGATGCCGCCTTGGTCGAGGAGTTGCTCAACAACGTCCCCCGCTACTGCGTTTTCACCAGAATACTTGTCCCAGCGCTGTCGCAGATCAAGGGGCGGCATTTCGGCATGGTAGCACGGGCGCGCATCACGCGCGCCGGCCTGGCCGCACTTCGATACCGCCGGAAACACGGTGCGTACCCGCCCAGCCTGGCGGCTGTCGAAGCAAGGGACTTCACCGATCCCTTCTCTGGAGAGCCGCTCATCTACCGGGGGGCTCCCAAGGGTTTTGCCGTCTATAGCGTCGGCATGAACCTGGCCGACGACGGAGGGGCACCGGCCGAGGATGGTCAGTCGGGTGATATCATTTGGCGGTACGCAGAGGAAGCCGGGGCCGAGCCTGCGAGTTGATGCGTACCGGTTGCCACCGCGTGCACGCGGCCGGGTGCGTCGCCCAGCCACCAGCCGGAGAATTCTTGCCGGGCGCGGAGGGCCTTCGCGCAGCGTGGTGTTTGGGCTAATCTGTCTTCCGGTTTCCGTCATTGGCTGTACTTTCCCACGGACGCATGGAGACGCACCCGTGCCTATCTACGAGTTCTACTGTTCCCGCTGCCATACGGTATTCAGTTTCTTCGCTCGCCGGCCCGATACGACGAAACAGCCTGCGTGCCCCAAGTGCCAACGCCCTAAGCTTCAGCGCAAACTATCGCGGTTTGCCATTTCAAAGGGCCGGGCGGAGTCCGGCGAGGGCGAAGACGATTTGCCGCCGGGAATGGACGAGGGCGCGATGGAAGCGGCCATGTCGGAGCTTGCCCAGGAAGCCGAAGGCATCAACGAGGACGATCCCCGCCAGATGGCCCGCATGATGCGGAAGCTGTTCGAGAAGACCGGCATGCAGGCGGGCGAGGGCATGGAGGAGGCCATGCGGCGACTGGAGGCGGGTGAAGACCCCGATAAGCTGGACGAGGAAATGGGCGATCTGCTCGACGGTGACGAGTCCCCGTTTGGCGAGGCGGGCAGGGGCCGCACGCTCGGCAACCTTGCGCGAAAGCTGCGCCCTCCGGCCGTCGACGAAACCCTGTACGATTTGTAGTCAGTATTCGCTGTCGTCGGAATCGTCCTCGGGCGGCACAAGCGGCAGGTCCACTATGACGTGCGTTCCGCGTCCGAGTTCGCTTTCGATTTTTGCTTTGCCACCGAGCAGCTTGGCACGCTTCTTGATGCCTCGCAGCCCCATCGCCTTGCCTTTCTGCTGTTCTATATCGAAGCCGCACCCCCAATCTTGCACTTCGACGCGCAGATGGTCGTCCTGCATGGCAATCGTCACGCGAATCCTATCGCTGCCACTGTGTCGCCGTGCATTGGTGACCGCTTCCTGGACAATACGGTAGACGGCGTTTTCCAGCATGGGTTCCAAGCGGTCGAGCTTCGCAGGATGCCGGAATTCGAGTTCGGGACTGCCGCCGTTGGCATCCTCGGCCAAGAGGTGCTTCACTGCAGCGACGATGCCTTCCTCATCGAGCAACGGGGGTCGGACTCCGTTGATCAGGCGCCGCGCCTCGCCAATGCATCGCGCGAGCATGGCCATGCCGGTCTCATAGTCGGCTTTGCCCTGTTCCGGGCTGCCGCTGAGTGCCTGAGCAGCTAACTGGAACGTCATCTCGGCGCCGACAAGCTGCTGCGCTAGGCCATCGTGGATCTCGTAGGCAATCACTTGCCGTTCGCGGTCGTGCATCTTCAGCGACCGTTTGAGCAGCCGTTGCTCGCGAAGGAGTTGCTCGTTGGCAACCGACAACTCGTTGGTGCGCTGGCGCACCTGCTCTTCGAGCGACTCCTGGAGCCGTCGCAACCGGCCCGAAAGACGGTTGAAGCTGCGAGCCAGTACGGCAATTTCATCGCGGCCGCTTTCCGGCACCGGCTGAAGGGCCACGGTTTCCTGGCAGGCAGCCTCGTGAAAATGCCTGGTGATGGCCGCCAGCCGCCGCGTGACGATCCAGGCAAATGCGCCAAGAATGCTGGCAACCAGCGCTACCAACCAAACCCCAGTGACAAGCAGATTTCCCTTGGCTTGCGACGCCAACTCGGCATGGACCCGATCCATCGGAATGGCAACCATGTCCATTCCAGCCAAATCGCCCACCTTGCGGCCAAAGCCACCTGTCGCGCCGTACCGGTCCAAGAGTGCCTGGGGAGCATTGTCCGGATCCCCGTGGCATCGCAGGCAACTCTCCTCGAGCCGCATGGCGCTGGTCCTGGCGAAGTAGTCCACGCCATCGATCGTCAGCCGGCCGCTCCACTCGTCGACGTCAGGATTCTCGCTGAAGAATGTGAGCAGTGCCTGTTCCTGGCTGTTGGCCCGATTGCTGGGATTTCGCGGGTTGTCCGAGGGAAACCGCAGCAGATAGTCAGGGAACCGTTCTTGGACCTTGGTGATAATCTCCCGGGCGGCGTAGGAGGTCGACATGGCCTCCAGAACGAAGTCTTCCGGGCCGATGCGCTTCTCCATTTCCGGCCGGACCGATTCCTTGATATACTCGCGGATCGCCAGGTCGAAGGCCAATGCGATTTCGGCTTGGATTGCGGTCATTGCGTCGGCGTGCCGCCTGGCCGACGCCCAGGCCCGATAGAGGATTATCGTCGAGAAGACCAGCGCGAATGCGCCCACGACCAGGCAGAAGCGGGTGCCGATGCGATTCATGTTGCTACTTCTTCTTGCGCCTCACTTTGTAGTTGCCGCGGCTCTCGTCGTAATCGAGTTCGATGTGGCCGCGAGCCTTCAGGTCCTCCAGCAGATCGGAGAAACTACCGTAGCCGTAGTAGCCTTCGCTGAAGCCCGGATGGACCCGGCGCGTCGCCTGCTTGAGCGTGGAACCCCACAAGGGATCGTAGTCCTGCTCGACGGAATGGAGGACCCCGAGCACGTGCTCAACGGCCTCTTCGCGCTTGTCTTCGTCGCTCTTGGGTTCGTCGGCCCGTCCGTCCGCAGCCTTGGGTCTCTTCTTGGTTGCTGGAGTCTTTCGCGCGGTGCGGATCAAGTCGTCGTAATAGATGAACTCATCGCAATTGCCGATGAGCAAGTCGGAGGTGGACCGTTTCACACCGCAGCCGATCACGCGTTTATTGTTCTCTTTCAGTTTGGAGACAAGGGGCGAGAAGTCGCTGTCGCCGGAAATGAGCGCAAACACATCGATGTGCGTCTTGGAATAGCACAGGTCCAAGGCGTCGACCACCATACGGATGTCGGCACTGTTCTTGCCGCTCACCTTGCTTTGGGGAATGTCGATCAGTTCGATGCCCTGGCCGTGGAACTCCTTGACCGCATCGCGGTAGTGACTCCAATCGCAATAGGCGCGCTTAAAGACCAAACGGCCCTTCTCAAGCAATCGCTTGAGCACCATGTGAATCTGAAACTGTCCCGCCTTCATGTCCCGAACCCCGATGGCGAGGTTCTCGAAGTCGACAAACACGGCGATAAGCGGTTCTTCCGACATGAAACGCAACCCTTCCCAAGATGCAATAATGGCTTACAGGTTTACGGGCAGCCGAAAGCCGAAGGCGGCCGCGTCGAAGAACCACGGCATTCGCGCCCACGAAGGCCCTCATGGCGCACCCCTGCGGGCCCGTGCTTGCGGCACAGTTCCAATCTGGCAGTAAACCGGCTGAACGGTCGGATCAGCCCGGCGGTCGTTACCAGCGCCCGCCGCGCCCGCCGCCGCCACGGCCACCCCGGCCGCCGCCACCGCCACCGCCACCACCGCGTGGAGGCCGGTCTTTTTTGGGCCTCGCTTCGTTGACGGTCACCGAGCGTCCGGCAATCTCTGTCAGGTTGACCTTTTCAATGGCCTCTTTGGCCTGCGCGCCGTCGGGCATCTCGACAAAGGCGAATCCCCGAGGCCGACCCGTCTCTCGATCGGAAATGATGTTGACCGATGCCACCGTGCCGAACTCGGCAAACGCCTGCCGAATATCCTCCTCGGTCGCATCGTAAGACAGGTTGCCAACGTAGATAGTTGTCACGCTCCGTTTCCTTTCTGAAAACCGTGGGCGAAAATCGAGGACGGCAACGCCGTCCCCAGTTGGACTCATTTCCCTTTCCGCTTCAGTTCGGAGTCGTGCTCTGCAAGGAACTTGCGGATGTCATCCCCAAAGTCCAGGAGCCGCTCCCACTGCTCGGCGTAGAGGGTCACAGGCATCCGCTGGAGGCCGTACACGCTGATGCCCCCCTTCTGGCTTACCTTGCAATAGAGCGATCCACGGTTTTCCGATTCCGACTGATCCAAGAGCCTGGATGCCTCCTCGGTAGAGATGGCTCCTTCAGCGAGTTGGGCGAGGATTTCGTCCCTTTTCATGGCCTTTCCTCTGGAAATTTGGCAACGGTGGCATCGTCCAAAACCGTAGTATACCCGACCTCAAACCCCGGGGAAAGTGGCCGGGTGGTCAAAAACCCGAAAAGCAGGGCGGCATGAATCCTGCAAGACTGCTGCCAGCTCGTACGGCACTCGTGGGTGCCCTGGGGCCGGACAGCGGCATGATGAACGGCCGAAACTATTGACAACCAAAACCACCTCATTAGTTGCCATTATATACTGCTATAGTAGTGTGCGCGGGGGCCGACTTCTGGTTGTTGTACGCGAGTTTGGAGCCGTGGTCAGTGAGCTAACGGGCACGGCTCACCCGAATATCTTCTCCCTGCACGCTGCCGCTGCCGGAGGCGGCGGCAGCGTGCAGGGGGAGATAGGGAGCCTGGGCGCCGTGTTGGCCGACTGACCACCGCCACCGGCCGGGCAAGCCGGCCGGTGGCGGCCACGACTTTTGTGCAACAACGGGGCGGGTTTCTGGTACTCAACGCTGCGGCTTGAGCTGCGATTCAAGGACCGGCAACACGCTTGTCTGAAAGAGCCGCCACATCATTGGCGACCGTTGCGCCATCTGCAAGGCCGTGGTCAGTGCCGGATCCGACGCTTCCAGTGATGTTTCGACTTCAAGGGATCGACCCTGTTCGTCCACCCACGTGTAAACCACGCGAACAGCACCGTCCTCGCCGGTAATCTGCCGTACGGCGCAGGGAAGCATGGTGTCGTAGTCGAAGTCGCCCGGCGGCGGTGGATCGACCGGTGAATAGGCGCGCGTGCGTGTTCCAAAAGCGTCTTGCACAACCTCGCCAATCTCGTTGATCGCCGCTTCGGAGCTTCGGGTTTCCAGCCAGTCTGCCGCCCCTTCTGCCTGCCTGACGAGCTTCTGCTGGTCTTGTCCAGCGAACGCATCCAAGGTGGTTGCGATCTTCTTCTGAAGATCGCGCCGGTCGACCGGCGGCGATGCTTCAACGCGGCCTGCGCTCGAATCGGGCTCGGTAGGCGTGGTTCTTTCCAGCGGCGCCTCGGTCATCGTTTGGCCGCCCAGGCGATAGTATGCCAGCCATACCCCCAGCGCAAGATGCAGCGCCACCGCTGCACCCATTGCCGCCGCCAATTGCTTGCGTCTCGCCCGAGATCGAATCATTCTTGCCGCGCCGAGGCTTGGCTGGGGCATGCCCGGTCACCATGCATCGCCCGAGATCTCGGGCTTCGACCAACAGAGCACACGAACATGCCATTAAGACTACACAGGAGCATTCTTTTTACCATGACTTGCCACCACTGTCAATGGGGGGCGTGCTGCGACTGCGAAAAGCCATTCCAGTCATCGCCCATGACCTATATTTTCAGGGAAGAGGTATGCGCCCTCGATATTTCACCGATGGGTGAGAGGCCTGCAACCGGCAACGGTTTCCGGAATGATTATCCTGACACTTACCATTGGCGTCCTGAACGTGTGCCTGGGCTATGCGGTAGCTGTGTTCCTCGGGTACGGACCGCCGGGGCTTCTGGAAGCGTGGGAAGCCCTGACCGGCGAAAGTGCTTCGGCCTACGACAGCGTTGAACCGTTTTCGGGCCTCCCGCAGCAGCTTGCGGCAACGCCTCTTGAATTGATGCTCGACGACGCCTCGGGCGCGGAATCGGAAATCCAGCCGTACTACGAACCTTACGACGACAACGCTGCCGAGTTCGAGCAAGTGGCTCTCGACGCCCCGGAACACTGGGACCTCAACGAGAAGTACATCGAGACGTCGATTCTGAAGCTGAACATCGCCATGATGAAGAGCGGGGCGCGGGCGACGGAACTCGATACGAGACTCCGCGAGTGCATGGGCCAGTCCAGCCCGGAAATCATCCGGGAATGCCTCGAGAAGCTCCAGGAGGACTGCGAAGCCTACCTGGAGGAGCAGGCCGAAAACGCCGAACGATTCCGTCAGCGAGTCGGCGAACTGGGTGAGTTGAAGGACTTGGGCGATGAAATCGAAATGGCCAACCTCGACCAGGCGGCCCAAGTGGAAACCACGCTCAACAACTTGAAGTACATGGACTTCGGTTCGGACCTGGAAGCCGCCAACGCGCGATTGCGAGAAGAAATCGGCAACTTGCGGGTTGCCAGGCATCACCTCCGCGACGAACAGGAGGTGGCCTTCCTGGCCATCGCCCGCTACGAGGACCGCATCGATAAGATTGAAAAGCAGCTCTTCACCGACCCGTTGACCAAACTCCGCAACCGGATCGGATTGGAGGAACTCCTCTGGCAGTGGTGGCAGCAGAAGCGGCACCACACAAGGCAGATGAGTGCCGCCCTGTTCGATCTGGACGACTACGGCGGGCTGAACGAGCGGCACGGATCGCTGGTGGGCGACCGGATCCTGTACGAGGTGGCGCAATTCGTACTCCGCTCGGCGGGCAAGGCCGATACGGTGGCCCGCTACGCCGGCCAGCGTTTTGTTGTCCTCATGATCGACACTGGGCCCCGGCAAGCAGTCAAGCTCGCCGAGACCATTCGGCAAAGCGTTGAGCACCTGATCTTCCAACGCGATGGTTCCGAAATCCGGTTGACGACTTGCGTGGGTCTTACCGAAGTCCGGCCGGCCGACGGCTATATGGACGTATTCAACCGCCTGGAAGCCGCGGTGCGACACGCGAAGCATCTTGGGCCGAACCGGGGAAGCCAGTGCGAACCCTCCGGGGCGGGGCTACAAGCGATTGAGTCGCCCGGCTTCGGCATCCAGGATACTGAAATTGTGATCTGAGAATCCTACACACGACCCCGGCATGCCGCCGGTTTCTCTACGGAAGTTGTTCGATATTGCCGGTCCGTTGAAATCCCGTGAACCCATCGTTGGGCTCTGTTCCTTGGAAGGACTGAAACCATGTTCGACGAAACCGATATTCTGCATCGCGGCATCGCCCTGGCGGAGAGACACGACTACGACCAGGCGATCGAGCGGTTTACCGAAGCGATCCGGCTGAACCCGCGTTTCACTGAAGCATACTACAGCCGCGGCAACGCTTACGAAGCCAAGGGGCAGTACGACAACGCCATCTCCGACTACAACGAGGTGCTCCGGTTCAGCGCACAGGAGCCGGCGGCCTATTACAACCGGGGCTCGGCCTACGCCCAGAAGGGCGACCGAATTCAGGCGATTGCCGATTACGACCAGGCGATTCGCTTGAAGCCCGACTATGCCAAGGCGTTCTACAACCGCGGTTTCGCCTATTTCAAGGAAGGGAAGTTCGAACACGCCGTCAAGGACTACACCGCGGCCGTCGAACACGATCCCAAGGATGCCGATGCCCTCGTCGCCCGCGGGCTCGTCCACGCCATTCGCGGCGAACTCGACGAGGCGATTGCCGACTACGACCGGGCCATCGAGATGGAACCCGACCATGCGAAGGCTCACGGCAATCGCGGCAACGCTTTCGAGAAGAAGGGCGATTTGGCCACGGCCATTGCCGAGTATTCCGAAGTGATCCGGATTGCTCAGAAGGACGCCAAGGCATACGCCAACCGCGCCATCGCCTTCTTCAAGCAGGACGAGTACGACAAGGCCATTGCCGACTACTCCGAGGCCATCCGGTTCAGCCCGAAGAATGCGAAGTACTATATCAGCCGCGGGTTGGCCTACGCGAAGAAGCGGCTGACCGACAAAGCGACTGCCGACTTCAGTGAGGCGATCCGGCTGGAGCCCAACAACATCGATGCCTACGTGTCGCGCGGGATTTCCCGCGCTGCCAGGGGAAATCGCGAGGGGGCCATCGAGGACCATTCCAAGGCGATCGCACTCGATCCGAAGTACACAAAGGCGTACTATAACCGGGCCCAGGCATACGGTTTGATGGGGCAACTCGACCGGGCCCTTGCCGACTACAACCAGGTGATCGAAATCCTGCCGGACGACGCACGCGCCTACTGCCACCGAGGAGTTGTCTGGACCAGGAAGAAGGAGTTTGAGTATGCGGTTGCCGATTTCGGCAAGTCGATCGAACTCGATCCCACTTACTCTCGACCGTTCTACAACCGCGGCCTGGTCCACATGGTTCAGGGGGATGCGCGGAACGCGGTGACCGACTTCACGCGGGCGATTGAACTGGACCCGGACTATGGAATCGCGTATTACAACCGCGGTGTGGCTTTCCAGCAGCTTGGCGAGAAGGGTCTGGCCGCCCAGGACTTCCAGCGGGCCAAAGGTCTCGGCGCATGCCGGTGACCGTCAGGTCTTCCGATATACGATCCCCTGCCCCACCTGATCGAAACCGAGCTTGCGGTACACGCCCAGGGCGTGCGAATTGTGCTGCATGGTCTGCGATTCCACCACCGTAATGCCCTGGCGGTTGAACTGCCGGAACGCCTCGCTGAGGAGGAAGATGGCCAGCCCGCGGCGGCGCAGTGCCGGGTCGACAAACAGGCTGACCAATCCCGTGCGCCGGCCCACGCCTCCGGAGCCGATCGGCTCCATCGCGCGGAACGTGGCGGTGGCAACCGCCGAGCCGCCGACGCGCGGCACCACCTCGAACCGGGTCAGATCGAAATCACCGAGGACGCATGCCTCCCACCAGTCGCGGGTGAGGGCGTCGGAGGTTACCTCGACGACCATCTGCCGCCGAAGCTGCATTTGGCGCCGATCGAAGGGGACTTCAAAACCGGCCAAATTCCGCCGCAATATCACGGTTCGATCCATCTCCCGATAGCCGTGCGAAAGAAACAGCCTGCATACGGCCTGATCCGTTTCCAGGATGCCTGGCAACTCGCTCCCGCCGTACAGGCCGGTGTAGAACGGATTCAGCGGCTCAATGCCGCCGCCGTAGAGGACCTTCGCTCCATAACCACGCAGGTACTGCTCGCAATGCTGAAGCAACCCGGCGGCCACGTCGCTCCCCTCGTATTCGGGTCGAGTCATCACAACACAGGTGACCCCCATCGCCGTGTCGATTGCATTGCGTGCCTCGTTCGGGCCGAAGCCGGCGTGGGCGAAACCCACGGGCAACTCCTCGTCGAAGGCAAGAACCAGCCCCCGGTGGTCGAAATAGATCTTCGAGAAGACCAATTGCTGGATCAAGTCGGCGGAAACCGGCTGCGTGAGCCCGGGCTGGCCCGCCCGGCTGCGCCAGATGGCCGCGACGGAGGGCGGGTCGGTGTTGCGGAACGCTCGAAAGTGAATCATCGGGTTGCGAGGCAGCGGGACTCCGGCGGGATTCCCGCATTATAGAGCGATGCCGCATCTTTTTCCAGTGCTCTGAAGAGCCGTTCTACCGTATTACAGGCAGCGTGGTGAGCGCTGCCAATTGCCGAATGTGGCCGTCGAGCGATTGATGGGGTGAAGGGACACGGGCGCCTAGCCGCCTGGAGAGCGGTTCCGCGGCGGCGTTGCGGCGCAAATCAGCCACGTAGTCGCGCAGCAACTCGTCCCCTCCCATGCCGCCGTGAAGCAGGAAATGGACCCATGCCCACGACTCGGCGTACTCGTCGTGACTCATCTCGGCATTCGGATCAAGCCGTTCGAGTTGCGCCAGATCGGGCTTCCATGTTCCTTCCTCCATCCGTTTGACTACGGCGCTGAGGTTCTCCTGGTTCAGGCCCCCATAACCCCGCGGCACCTCGAAGTATTCCGCCAAACCCTCGTCGAGCCACAGGGGAAGGTTGGGCACCACGGCGTGCAAGTACGCATGTGTGACCTCGTGGCGCAGATCTTCGGCAACCCGGTCGCCCCACTGCGCGTATACGAGCAACCGTGTATCGGTTTCCAGGAAGAAAGCCCTGCGTGCAGGCATTTCCGGGTGGTATAACCGCACGAACCGCCTGAACCGATCCGCGCTCTCAAACAGGTACACGTGAACGCGTTCGTCGGAATAGGGGAGCCCGAGCACCGTGCCGACGTCGCCCCGGCGCGCCACCAATTCATCCAGCAGACGGTGATGCGTCTCAACGGGGAAGTCGCTGTAGATGACCAGCGGCTCGCGAACAAGCGTGTAGCGGCTTGGTAGCGACAGGGGGCGTGTGGGAAAGGCCGAGCAGCCCAGGGCGATAAGTGACAGGATGAAATAAAGCGCGCAACGCAACGGAACCCTCTCCTGGCGATCGGACTTCAGGCAAGCAGGGCGGGTGTCAGCCCGCGGTTGCTCCCAGTGCCGGAAACTGGGTCTTCCGTTTCTGGATGCAGACCGCGCCCTGTTGGAGTCCCGGCTTGAGCCGGCAGGGATATGCCGCCGAAATGCGGGACTCCAGCCCGGCCGAACCGCGCGTGGAAACGGAAGAGCCCGGAAACCTCAACCTCGACACGCACCAGTCGACCCCGCTCCGCGGGGCAAAGGCCGAATCGTAGCAAGTCGGCCCTCTTGAGGAAACACCAAACTGCCATCCTTGCGAGGGAGTCGCGTGCCTTCGAGGTGCTTGTCGCATGATGGGATATACTTGTTTGGAGGGAATTCCAGCTTTTGGCTGAGCGATGGTATTGGGAGTCCGGGTCCATGTCGCAATTCAAAACCTGTTTGGTTGCAAGCATCGTCATTCTTACCCTGCTGCCGTTCGAGGCGGGGGGATGGGGACGTTGGGGTGATACTTCAGCGGAGGGGGGGTGGATGTTCTCGACAGCCGGGCGGACATCCACTGAGCCGGGGCCGTCGTCGCGGCCGGCTTCGACTTCGGACGCCGCCCTGGCCGAGCCGAAGCTACCACGCGAACGCCCCGGCCAGATCTTC
>JAVEUP010000394.1:0-3224 GCA_034005525.1 Thermoguttaceae bacterium
CCCATGTGATGACATGCATACGTCGCATAGTACCAGTAGTACACGTTTCGTTTGCCATCGTAGTTAACCAGATTCTCGGTCTCGGTAAGCCAGTCGAGCGCGGCGACGATGCGACGATCGTCGCGCGGCCAGCCGATGTATTGCCGGCACAGGATTGCTGCCGCCGTCATCGACAGGGTCGATTCGCGGCCTGCCTGATACGGATACCGCGAGCCACCGTGACTGGCTACGCCATCGAGGTAACGCATTACCCGATCGAAGTGACTCTGCGGAACGTCGATGTCTGCCAGCCGGGCAGTCACCAGAGCGGTCACTATCCAGGCGGTTACCGAGACGTCGCTGTCGCTGTTGGGGGCGTACCGCCATCCACCCTGTGGGCTTTGCGACTGAAGCAGATACTGCACCGCGCGCTCGGCGGGCGCGCGGTACGTTTCGTCCTTGGTCATACCGAGCAGCTCGCACACGGCGATGGTGCACTGTCCATCGGTGTAGAAGGAGTGGTTGAACTGCCCCTCGCGGAAGAAACTCCCGTTGCCCAATTGCTGTTCGATAAGCCAATCCCAGCCGCGGGTAACATTCTCCTGCCACTTCCCGGCCTTATGGGTATTGCCAGCGCCCTGAAAAGCCAAAAGTACCATGGCAGTTGCGGCGGATCGGTTTTCGTCCATCTTGCCAACGCCGCCCGAGAACGGACCGGCCAAGCTCCACGAGCCGTCCGGAAGCTGGTTGCGGGCCAGCCAAGCGAGTCCGCCGTTGACGGCCGTTTCGCCGGCAGCAGTTCCGCCCGCCTGGGCCAACAGCCGGGTGCGGTTCGCATCCGACCGCCCCGCAAATCCGGCGTTAACGAGGGTTTCCACTACAGGAGAGGTTTCACGGGCTGGCACAACGTGTGCAAGCTCCTCCAGCCGCTTATCGACCTTCATCTTCACCAGCCCCGCAAGTGTCGGTTGCGCAAGCCGGTACCAGTGTGCTGCGCGCCCAAGCAAGTGTTGCTCGGGAGTGTCGCCGAATGCCGAACTCAGGTCCCACCAGTCATCGGCAAGCCGCACCTGCTCGTCGGAGGTTCCGGGTTTCTCCAACTCCTTGATCGCCAGCGTTCTGAGCTTCCTATCGCTTCCCAACGCGAGCATAGGCAGTCCGCGTTCCCAATCGCCTCGGAGCAGACAGTAGTAGCGCCCCACCACAACGTTGGCATTCGGGTCGTCAGGGTTCGCATCGAGCACTTTCAGGGCATTCTGGATGTCCGCGTATGCCTTCGCAATCGCTTCAACCCCGCGATGTCGCACACCGGCCTGCTTCACCAGTTCATGCTCGTTGGCTTTCCTCGCGGCGTCAAGCGCAAGCCCGGCAAGATACTTTGCGCCGGTGAAATCGTCGGCCTCTATGGCTTGGTCGACCAGTTCCAAAGACCGTTGGGCAACGGCAGTGAGTTGCGCCGGCGAGGTGGCCGACTTGGCCGCCTGCGACAGTGCGGCGCCTTTGAAACGGTAGGCGTCCACATCGAACCGGGCCGCGAGCAAGTCAATGGCTTCAAAGGCAAGACCTGCTTCGCCGGCTTGGGCAGCTATGTCGCGAGTCAACCTGAGCAGTACGAAATAGGCTTCCGGCTCCGCTTCCGACTCACCGGCCTTCTTGAAGTCCTCAGCCAGTGCTTTCCGCTGTTCACTGGTTCTCGCCTCTTTCCATGCATCGCCGTATACTTCGCGAACCAGTTCCAGCACCTGTCGCTGGGATTCGTCCGAAGGGACGGGCCGTCTTTCTTGAGCGAGCGACGAGAGTCCAAAATGGCACGGGAACGCCACGAAAGAGCACACGGCAAGAAGCCAGGATATTCGACGGCTCATGGGGTTTCTCCTTGTAGCATGTTCACGCTGGTAGTAACGGTCATGGCGGCAAACCGCCGCAGGCGCCGCGGTCCATCACAGGCGGTCCATGATCTGTCTGTGCCCCCGTCACTTCACACCTCGTCCCCCACATTCCGAGCAAGTCTCCTTCCTGATGTAGTTGCCCCCGCAAACCGGGCACGGCACTCGCACCGGTACCCTTTGGACTATGGCTTGTCCCGAGACAGGGTTACGTCCAACGACCTCGATCCGGTAGTCCCGTACGGTCCCCCTGGCGCACTTCCGGTTCGGGCACTTGTTGTAAATGACTCCTTTGCCATTACAGGCTTTGCACGCAGTGCCTTCTGGTGTCGGGGAGTCACTGTCCTTATCGTGTTCGGGCGGAATTCTCTCCGCCTCTTCCATTAGATCGCTCAATCGCCGCTCTCCGAGGGGCAACGGGGCGGGGCGATCGGACTCCAGGTGTTCGGAATCACGCCTCGGAAGCTCCGGGTCCGGCCTGCCAAGTTCCACAAGGCGCTTTTGAACCTTCACTTTCTGCAGGGGACTGGTGATGTGCGGCCAGGCCATCTCGTACCAGTATGCCGTGCGGGCTTCCCATGCCGGCCTGGAGTCCGAGTCGGACTCTTGGACAAACACCCACCATGCGTCGCCCAACTTGACCTGCGCCACGGCGTCCTCGGTTGAAGTGTGCAATTCCAGGTTGGCTAGAACCCGCAATTTCGGATCGGAGCTTTTGGCCAGGTGCGGCAGTGCCAGGTCCCAGTTCTCGCGTACAAGGCAGTACCACCGAGCGACGATCGTATGTGCCGCAGCGTCGTCCGGCGACAATTCCAGCGTCCGATGCGCCGTCTGTATCCGTTCCCATTCGTTGCACAGCTCCTGTACTTCCCGGCGAGCCTCCAAGGCTTCCCCAAAAAAGGCACGGCCCGCCGGGGACTGGCAAGCCTCGAGCACAACCAATGAAAGCGATTCGGCCAGATCGAAGCGGTCCGTTTCGAGCGCTTCGTGGATAAGACCGGCAGAATCAACCACCAAGGTCCTAATCTGATCCTCTCCAGTCGCTCTTTCTGCAAGGTCTTTCAGCATGGAGACCTGCTCTGAGAGCCGGTCCACCTCGAACTCGTCGGCAATGCGGGTTACCAGTTCGTGCACGCGTTGTGAATCTCCCTCTTCGGATGCCAATTCCGAGGCCCGGCGAAGCAGGACGAAACGTTCTTCAGCCTTTTCAACCTTTTCGGCCAAAGCCGTCAACTCGCCCACCAATCGCTGACGGTCATCTGAGGTGCGCAAGGCGGCGGTGTCGTAAAGCTCGTCGATCATGCGGCGAATCTTCTCTTGCTCCGAGGCACTTGGAACCGGCTTCCGGGTGATCGGCGC
>JAVEUP010000209.1:0-1347 GCA_034005525.1 Thermoguttaceae bacterium
CAATACCTTCTGACACATCCGACGTTTTCAGCAAAATTTGGAACTACTGAGTTTGGTGATTTTCACTCGATGCGGCACTTCGGACGGGATTCTTTCAATCATATAGCTGTCGTTGGCCGCTTTCGCTTCATTGAGCGCCTGCTGCCGTTCCGCTTCCGGCGAGCCCATCAGAAACTCACCCGGCGGGATCAGGACCAGAGTCAGCTTCACTCCGCCGCCGAGGTCCACGTCGTGCTCGACCGGCATCTGCAAGTGCCTTGCCCAAGCCTGCTGGTGCTTGCGGGCCGTGGCGGCGTCGAATGGGGCGATGGCGGGGGGCGGAGCGTCGCGGAGCGGTTGATGAGGCTGGGTCGCACCGGGAACACGTTGGGTTCCTGCCGGCTCGGATTGCTGCTTGGCCGAATCGTCCGGCTCCGGCACATTCAAGGCCACGCGAAAGCCAAAGTTGGGAACAGTACCAACCGGGTCCAGTGGATAGCGCCACGCGCACCGGAACACCTCCGGTTCGTCGTCGCGCCATGAAACACCCCGCGTGACACGGGACTCGCCCGTATCCGGCCCTGGCGGATCTCTTTCGGGGGACTTGGCGTAATAGTCTGCGGCATACCAGTCGGCACACCATTCGAACACGTTACCGTGCATGTCGAACAGGCCAAAGGCGTTTGGCTTCAACTGGCCCACCGGTTGCGTCTGTTCTTGTGAGTTGCCGGCCCACCAGGCGAAGTGGCCGAGCAGCGCGGGGTCATTCCCGAAGCTGTAGCTGGTGGCCGTTCCGGCGCGACAAGCGTATTCCCATTCGGCCTCTGTCGGCAAACGATACACCGCTCCCGCCGCCTTCTCCTCGGACACTTCCCCCAACCTGCGGCAGAACTCCACTGCGTTGTGCCAAGTCACTCTTTCGACGGGGCGGACCGGATTTCCCCTGAAATGGCTGGGATTACTGCCCGCAATGCGCTCGTACTCGCTTTGAGTCACCTCGCAGACGCCCAGGAAGAAGGGGCGTGTGATACGGACACGATGCCGGGGCGCTTCCCCGGGCAACCGTGCAACTCGCCGCTTCGGGTCCCCCGCCTGTTTCGCTTTTTGCACGAACTGCTCAACCTCTTCCTCCGTCGAACCCATCATGAACGGGCCCGGCGGGATCAGCACGAACTTCATGCCGATGGAGTTTTCGAACTCCACCGGCACGCCGAGATGTCTGGCCCAACGCACCTGGTGCATCCGGGCCGTCTGCGCGTCGAAGGGGGCGACGGCTAGCGGGGGACGGGCACTGAGCGATTCTCCCGCAGGCGCCGGCTCGGCCGGCACTTGCGCCAGACGCGCCTCGACGCGCTTCTGCACCAGGCC
>JAVEUP010000209.1:1357-13260 GCA_034005525.1 Thermoguttaceae bacterium
AGGCCCGAAAGCTCCGGAAGCGCCTTCTCATACCATTGGCCTGCGCGGCGCCGCAGGGCACTCTGCGCCCGGCCCTCCGACTTCTCCGCCAGGTCCCACCATGCGTGGCCCCGGGCAACGCAGGCATCGGCCGTCGAGGGTTCGAAGGTGAGTTCCTCCGCGGCCAACGTCTTCAAAGCGTCGTCGCTGCCCTTGGCCAACAGTTTCAGGCCCTCGTCCCAATCGTTCCGGTCGAAACAGAGCCAACGGCCGACCGTCAGGCAGGCCGCGGGGTCGTCGGGATTGGTCTTCAGTTGCTCTTGGGCCAACTGGATGGCCTCATGGTCCCGCCGCGCCTCATCGAGCCCCTTGGCACACTCCACGACCGTCGCCAACGCATCTTCAAGCCGCGTGACGGTCCCCTCCATCTCGTTCGCCTGGCTTTCCCGCTCCGCCCGGTCGGCCGGACTGCGCACGCGCCGGATCGCCAACCGCACGTTGCGCACCTCCGTTTGCCAATGGCTCCTGGCCTGGGCCAGCGCGACTCTGGCAGCCTCAACGATTTCCGAGGCCTCGGCGAACGCGCCTTCTGCCGCGGCCTGGCGGGCCGCCGCGATGCACGCATCGGCCATCGCGCAAAGCGCTGAAGCGTCGTCCCGATCGGCCCGGGAAAGCATGGCTTTGAGCATCAATGCCTTGGTTCTCCACACCGGGAGATCGAAGCCCGCGCCGACGATCGCATCGACCGCTTCCAGCATCAAGGCGACGTCGCCGGCGTCGCGGGCCAACTCGCTCGCCCGGCGAAGCACGACGAACTGCTCGGCCCGGTTGCCCTCGTGCTTCCGCCCGTCGGCCAGAAGCCGCCTAGCCAGCTCCGCGCGGGCATCAGCGTCGGTCGCCTTGGCCGTCTTGTACACTTCGTCGAGCGCGGCGATCAGCCGCTTCTGTTCTTCCGTCGAAGGAGGCGCAATCTGTTCCCGAGAGGGCCCGGTTGCTGTGTCCTCCGGCTCCTTGGCCTCTTCCTCTGCCGCAGGCCCGGGCGGTGCTTCCTCCGGCGGGTCCATTTCCGAAGGCGCGGCAGCCACCTCTTCCGCTGACGGCAACGCCTTCCAATCGATCGCTACCCGGCGCTGCTCTCCCCGCCCCAGGTTGACCGTCGTGCGAAACGGCTGGTAACCGCGCCGCTCCGCCTGCACCTGCCGCATACCCGGCCGGGCGGCGAACTGCACCCGGCCGGGTGTGCCCGGACCGGTCGGCAGCGGAACGGGGTGCCCGTCCACGCGCAGCCACGCCTCATGCCGCTGGTCCGCGGGCCACTCGAAGATCAGGTGCGACTGCCGGACCCACCTCGGCGTCAAGGTGGCCGTTTCGCCGGACGTGATGGATATGGTTTCTTCATGCGTTTCGTAACCCTCGCGCACCAGGCGTATCGGGTACGTGCCGGGCGGGTGGGGAATCTCGCAGGGCTCCGAATCGGGGAGTTCGATACGCAGGCTTCCCACCCACACCTCGGTCGATGCCCACTCCTCGTCCGAAAGACGCAGCGCCAACCTGCCTTGTCCGGGCACAGCGGCCTCGCCGGCTGCCGGGGCAACTGCCGAAGGCTTCTCGGCCGGCCCCGGGGCCCGCAGTGCCCAAACCAGGGCCACTGCCAGTACGGCGACCGTCATCGCGGCGGCGGCGCCCAGGGCAAGCCGTTTCGTGTTCGGCTGCGTGTGCGGGAGGTGGCCTGCGCTGCGACGTCCGGGAGTGATTGCCTGGAAGAAGTTCGTCAGCTTGCTGGATACTTGTCCCTGCGTGTCCTCCAACGCCGGGCTCGGCGCGGCTTGCGCCGGGGTGTTCTTTGCCCGTGCCAGAAGCCCCGCCAGTTTGGCGCCTACGCAGAATGGACCCACGGCGTCGGCCACCTCGCCCGGTGTCGAGAATCGCTGCGCCGGGGCTTTGGCCATCATCCGGTTGAGGATGGCGGCGACCTCTTTGGGAACGTCGCGGCGGAATCGCGAGATTGCCGGCGGCGAGTGCTTCGCGTGCGCGACTACCTTCTCCATCACGCCCGCGTACCGCGGCTGGTCGAACGGCGCACGGCCGGCCAGCAGCTTGTACAGGGTGCAACCGAGCGAGTAGATATCCGCCCGGATGTCGATATGGTGCCCGTCGGAGGCCTGCTCCGGCGCCATGTAGTCAAGCGTGCCCAGCGCCATACCTGCACTGGTCATCTCCTCGCCCGGCTGGCCGGCCTCGAAGCGCGCCAGCCCCAGGTCGAGGATCTTCACCTGGCCGGCGGTGGTGAGCATGAGGTTGCCCGGCTTGATGTCGCGGTGGACCAGTTGATTCTCATGCGCGCACTGCAAGCCGAGGGCCGCCTGGCGGATCACCTCGCAGGCGTCGGCTACCGGCAGCGGCCCCGCGTGGCGCAGCACGCCCGTCAGGTCCAGCCCGTCGACCAGTTCCATGACCAGGAACCGGGTACCTTCGATCTCGCGAGCATCGTAAGCGCGGACGATGTTGGGATGGTCGAGCCGGCCGACGGCGAGCATTTCGCGTTCGAAGCGGGCGATGGCCTTTTCGCTGCCCAGCCGCGCGGTAGTGAGCACCTTCACGGCCACCTCGCGCCCCAGCTTCGTGTGCATGGCCTTGTAGACCGCGCCCATGCCGCCTTCGCCGAGTTTTTCGATCAGGTGATATTCGCCCAGCTCCCGGACGGGCAACTCGAACTCGGCGGTCGCCGCCAGCGACGGTGCCTGCACCGCCCGCGGGCGCGCCCCGGGAGCTGGCGGCGGCCGCCTGGCAGGGGGGCCGTCTCTCTGCCGCGGCTCGGGCTTACCGGCAGCCTTGGGGCCTGTTCCGCGCTGCCCCAGTTCCGCCCGAAGCTGCGCGTCGTACGCCGCCTTCTTCTCGACGTTGAGCAACGTCACCCGCGCGGTAGCCACTTCGTTGAGCAGTCGCTGGCACTCGGCGGCGTGCTTGCCCGCCTGGAACGTGCGCAGGTGGGCCATGCGCTGGTCGGCCGCGTTTTCGATAACCGCCGGGTCGTCGACGAACAGCGGGACACCCAGCAGGCGGTAGCGGTTCGGCGGCTGATCTTCTGGCGAAATGCCGAGCCATTTGAAGTAGGCGTCGAACTGCTCTTCCATCGCCGCACCTGCCCGAACTGCCGCGACTTACCGCCACCGGGAGCTTCCGCCACGGATGGCCCGATGAGTTGATCGGACGCCCCAAAAGGCGCCACATCGCGTCAGTCTAGCGGCAGTGTTCGGAACCGTCAAGCATCGTCTGCCACAGCATCGTTTGCCCCAAGCGGCCGTGCTAGCGGGGGAACAGGTGCATGTGCTACATTAGATTCTTGCCTCTTGCCCGATCCATTGCCTGGTTGAGGCCCCAAGCAGGACGGTTAGGCCGCTGCCGAATCGTTCATGCTCTGACTCCTACGGCGAACAGTCAACAATGAAGGATGATTCCCGATGCACCGCGATCCGCTGACTCCTTACGGCAATCGGCCGATGGTTACGCCCATCGTCAATGCCGTGAACTACGAGTATGCCTCCTTTGAAGTCCTGCGGCAGATTACCGAAGGCGAGATCGACGGGTATACGTACCACCGGGACGACAATCCAACAGTCCGTGAAGTTGAGAGGAAGATTGCGGCACTGGAGGAGGCGGAAGATTGCGTCGTCTGCACCTCGGGTATGGCCGCCTGTACGATGGTCTATTTGACCTATCTTCAATCTGGGGATCACTTGCTTATCTTTCACGATACTTACGGGGCGAACTACAAAGTGTCGCTCATTCTGGAGCGGATGGGGATCGAAGTCTCCTGGGTGGACGCCGATGATGCCCCGCGTATCGGCGAGGAAATCCGGCCCAACACCCGCATGGTGTTTCTCGAAACGCCCAGCAACCCGCTTTGCAAGATCATTGACATTCAGGCAGTACGGCAGGCGGCCGATGCGGTCGGGGCAATGGTGGTAGCCGACAATACCTTTGCCACGCCCCACCATCAGAAGCCGCTCCAACACGGCGCGCACCTGGTGGTCCACAGCGCAACCAAGGCGTTGGGGGGACACAATGACATCATGGCCGGCGCCATCGCCGGAGCGAAGCGATACTACAACGAATTGTGGTTCACACGTCAGGCAATCGGTACGACGCTCGACGCGTACTCCGCCTTCCTGTTGGACCGCGGGCTGAAGACGTTCCAGATTCGGGCGACTACCATGGCTCAGAATGCGCAGGTCATCGCCGAGCGCCTTCAACAGAGCCCGAAGGTGTCCAGGGTGTCCTACCCGGGCCTGCCGGGCCATCCCGAACGAGAGATTGCTTCCAAGCAAATGCAGCACGGCTTTGGAGGAATGCTGTCGTTCGACGTGGGACAACACCAAGAGGACGCCAGGCGCTTCATCAACGCCTTGCGTGTGATTTACCACGCCGTCAGCCTCGGCGCCACGGAGTCTCTGATCTGCATTCCCTATTTGACGACCATGCTCTATCTTCCGCCCGAGATGAGAACGACTTTCGGCGTCCGAGAGAACACCGTTCGCCTCTCGGTCGGCATCGAGCCGCTCGAGTTGCTGCTGGAGGATATTCAACAGGCATTGGCGTCGGTCTAGCCCGGGTGGCCCATACACGCAGGATGGGCCGGGGCTAAGTAACTCTTTGGCGGGGCTGCGCAAGCCACGCCTGGGCGGTTTGCGCCCCGTGTGCTGCAAGTAGACCCGGGTATCCTGGCGGCCAAATGCGCCATATGCGCCGACTTCTTGACAATCGGCCCTGGCCGAGTGAAGATAAGAGTCATATGCGCCGCTTGAAATCGCTTTCAACCGCTCATGTCTTTGGGGGCTGTCTTGAGCAACGAAAGTGGGTTTCCGCGTCGGGCTCTTTCGAGGCACTAATTCGAGCTGCGGGGAGGTGCGTCATGCGTTTGCCTCATCTCTTGTACTGCCTGCTTTCGGGCGTCATGGCTTTTTCCGTTCCCCTGGCGACGGCTGGGCCGTTCGACGATTGGTCGTACCGCACGCCGATCCAGTTGAATAACGCCGGTGGTACGGAAACCCTGCTGAACTTCCCGTTGCTGGTGAACCTCAATGCCGGGAACTTCGACTTCGGCAAGGCGAAGGCCGACGGTTCCGATGTCCGATTCGCTCTGCCGGGCGGTACGCTGCTGAGCTACGAGATCGAGAAGTGGGACCCCGTGGCGAGCACGGCCGCCGTCTGGGTTAAGGTGCCGCAGATCGACCTGGGCCCGGCTGCCGGGCTGATCAATATGTACACGGGTAACGCCGCCGCGGCCGACGCCCAGAACATTGCCGACGTCTGGTCGAACGGCTACGTGGGCGTGTGGCACCTGGGCGCAAGCCTCAACGATTCGACGGGCTCCGGCAATCACGGCACGGCGTCGGGCACGGTAACGCTTGCTTCGGGCCTCGCCGGCGATGCCCGCCTGTTTGACCTCGGAAGCATCAGCACCCTGGCGGTCTCGAACGGCTCGCTCGACATGGACGACAACATCAGCGTCAGCTACTGGATGCGCGGCGCCGCGGCCGATCAGCCCGGTAGTTTCACCCGCGTGGTGGCCAAGAACAGCGATAGCGTGTCCGGTTGGGAATACCAGCGGGGCGGGGCCGACGCGCATCAGAGCGTCCGCATCGATACCAGCGCCGGCAACAACCAGGTGCGCAGCAACGCGCCGGGCGCGTTCGACGGCGAGTGGCACTTCGTCGGCACGACGCTCGGCAGCGGAGCGGTGCGGGGGTATATGGACGACGGCACCCCGATTGTCAACTCCTACGGCGTCGGCGGCGGGTTCGGCAACTCGCTGCCGTTGGTGATTGGGGCGCGGGCGGCAGGCAGCACTAGTTTCCGCGGGCTGGTCGACGAGGTGCGCGTGTCGAACGTGGTCCGCACCGATGCGTGGATGAACGCCGAGTACCGTTCGCAAACCGGGCAGATGGCCGTGTTGGGCGGCACCATACTGGTAGTCGGCCTGGTTGCCGAGTATTCGCACGAGGCGACCAATCCGCTGATGGACACGTCCGGCCAGGGGCACGACGCGCTGGCCGGCGGGGCCACCTTCGTCGCTACACCGGCCGACACGCAGGGCTTTGCCGCGGGCCTCGGCGCCACGGTGGGCGCGTACGCCCGGACCGCGGACCAATACCTGGGCGTCCCTGCCAGCGTGATAGACCCCATCGGCGCCATCGATCCTGCCGAAGGCTTCACCTTCACCGCCCTGGTGCATAAGAACGACCTGGTCATGGGCGGCCATCGCACCATTCTCGCCAGCAACCGCTTTCGATTTCAGTGGAGTACCAGCGGGACCACGCAGGAGGAGCGGGAGGCCGCGGGCCAGTTGCGGATCGACATTACCGGCGGCGGCAACACGGTTACACCCGCCGGCGGATTCCCGGTTGACACATGGTACTTCACCGCGCTTCAGTACGACGGGGCTGGCAACCGGGGCGCAGCGTATCTGATACCGGCGTCGGCGGTGCTGGCCGGGCCGACGTTCTCTTTCACACCCACGACAGCCATGACCAACATTAGCGCGTTCCGTATCGGCGGGGACGGGCTGAGCGGCATCGGGAGCCTCGACGGCTGGGACGGGTACATCGACAACGCCCGGTTCTATCAAGGCACACTGTCAAAGCGCCAGCTTCGCGACGTTTTTAATTCCTACACCGGGCACTTAGGCCCGATCGGCCTGGTGGCCCAGTACACCCACGAGAATGCTGCCAACCGGCTGGCCGACGACACGGGCCACGGGTTGACGCTCACCAACGCCGGCGGCGTGAGCTTCGCGGCCCCGCCCAACCCGGGCGGGTTTGACCTCGGCGATACGGTCGGACAGTATTCCGGCGCCTCGGACAGTTACTTAACCGTCCCGGAACTGTACACCGCAGGCGACGACTTCACCTTCCTGGCCATGGTCCGCGTGAATGCCGATAGCGGGCACCAGACCATCCTCGGCAGCGACCGATTCCGCCTCCAGTACTATCCCGTCACGGACAACGATGGACGCGGCTCGCTGCTGCTGCAAGTCAATGCCGACGGCGCGAGCGGGCCTATCAGCAGCACCTACGGCTCGTTCACGCCCAGCGAGTGGCACCTGGTGGCCATGATGTACGACGCGGAGACGAAGAAGATCGAGACCTACGTCCAGCCCGACTCGCCCGTGCTGTTCGGTTCGGCCTTCACGCAAACGGCTCTGGGCGCGGAGGGCCTGGACACCATGACCCGCTTCCGCCTTGGGGCCGATGGGCTCAGCGGTATCGGCTCGCCGGACGCACTGGCCGGGCACATCGACGGCGTTCGCTTCTACGATCAGACGTTTACCAAGGTTCAGCTCCGTGACATCTTCCGCGAGTACCGTCCCGCCCCGCCCGGGCCCATCGGCCTGCTGGCCCACTACACCCACGATTCGGCCAATCCGCTGGCCGACGACACCGGGCACCTGGCCACGCTGACCAACCGCGGCGGCACCACCTTCGTCCCCTCCGGACCCACCGATCCCGGCCCGTTCCAAGTGGGCGATACGGTCGCCCAGTTCACCCGCGCAGGCAACGATGGACTGGACGTACCGTCGATCCATACCTCCGGCGACGATTTCACCTTCGTTGCACTCGTGCGCAAGAACAGCGAAGAGACGGGCCACCAGACCATCCTTTCGAGCAACCGCTTCCGGTACCAGTACCGCGACACCGGGGGCGTCAACGACGCGGGCACCCTCCGCCTGGAACTCAGCGCGGGCGGTGGAACCACCGAAAGCGGCGACAACACCTTCCGTACCGGGGAGTGGTACTTCACCGCCTTCAGCTACAACGCCGCCACGGGCCAGATCTTCAATTACCTTCAAGACAGTTCGCCCGTGTTCCGCGGGCCGGCCGGCTCCCTGACGGCCAACCTCGACGACATGACGCGGTTTCAGATTGGCTATAACGGGCTGAGCGGCATCGGCAGCGGCGACGCCTTCGGCGGCTGGATCGACGGCGCGCGGTTCTACGATCAGGCCCTGACCACGCTGCAATTGCGCGACGTCTTCCGGACGGTCACCGGCCACGCGCCGGGCCCGATCGGGTTGGTCGTCCGCTTCGACCACGAGAACCCGGCCAACCGCCTCGAGGACACATCGGGCAACGCGCTGCACGCGACCAACGGGGGTGGGGTCACGTTCACCGCGCCGATCGATCCCGGCCCGTTCGACTTGGGAACCACCGTCGGCCAGTACTCGCGCACTAGCACGGGGTATCTCGACGTGCCCAACGTCCACACGCCGGGCGACGACTTCACCTTCACCGCGATGGTGCGTAAGGACTCCGCAGCCGCGGGTCACCACACGATCTTCAGCACGAACCGCTTCCGGCTCCAGTTCCGCGGCACCAGCGACAACGCCGGCGTGCTCCGCCTGGACGTCAACGGCGCCGGCGCGAGCCCCCCCGGTGAAACGGCCATCGACGGTTTTCCGACTCAGGAGTGGATGTTCGTTGCCATGACCTACGACGCCGCCACGCGGCAAATCCAGGCGTGGCTCCAGGACGGCTCGCCCGTGTTCCTCGGCCCCGATATGACGCGAACCGCGCTGGGGGCCATCGGCATTGACGACATGAGTAGCTTCCAAGTGGGCGGGAACATCAGCGGAATCGGCTCGGGCGACTGGTTTCGCGGGCAGATGGACGGCGTGCGCTTCTACGACACGCTGCTGACCAAGCGCGAGCTGCGCGACGTGTTCCGCGAGTACAATCCCCTGCCGGCCGGCGCAGTCGGCCTGGTGGCCGAGTACACCCACGAAGGCCCCAACCCGCTGGCCGACGACACCGGCCACGGCCTCACCGCCGTCAACCGTGGGCTGGTCAGCTTCGTCGCGCCTCCGCCGGGCGGGATCTTCCGCGCCGGATTGGGAAACGTCGTGGGCCACTACCCCCGCCAGGACAACGGCTCGCTCGACTCCCCGCAGTTCTATACCTCGGGCGACGACTTCACCTTCACCGCGCTGGTGCGCAAAGACAGCGACGAGTCGGGCGGCCACCAGACCATCCTCGCAAGCGACCGGTTCCGGCTGCAATTCCAGGATACCGGTACCGCCGCCGACGGGCTCGGCCAGCTCTTGCTTGAGGTCAACGACGCCGGTTCGAGTGGTCCGACGGGCAGCGGCGCGGGCACGTTCGCGACCGACGAGTGGTATTTCGTGGCCCTGCGTTACGATGCTGGTTCGCAGGCACTTCATGCGTTTCTGGACAGCGAGGAACTGGGCGGCCCTGTCATCTCGCAAGTGGTCAATGCGGCGATGGGGCTGGACGACATGCTCAATTTCCGCGTGGGGGCCGACGGCCTCAGCGGACTTGGGTCGCCCGATCCCTTCGGCGGATGGATCGACCGCGTCCAGTTCTACGACCGGTTCCTGACCGACGTCGAACTACGGCAGTTGTTCACTTCGGCCATCCCTGAGCCGTCGGCCGCGATGCTCTTGCTATTGGGCCTGATGAGCCTGCCGCTCGTGCGGCAACGGCATCGCCCACGAATCATGCACCGCGCAGGCCGCGGTGTTTAGGTGGATGTGCAGGAGTGCCCGCTGGTGCTGGAGTGCAAGCTGCTCAACACGTTGGCTGCCTAGTCAGGATTCATTCATATATGTAGGGCCAAGGTCGCGTGGGTTGTTGGTGGGCCCGCACAAGCCACAACCAACCCAATCTACAGCCCGCCGCTTGGATGCAAGCCGGCAGTAGCGACCGAAGGCCCACCAGGGTTCTGGCTTGCTTGTCACCACCCTACATCGTCGTGAGTAATCCGGGGTATTACGCCTGCGGGTGAAAGCGAAGGGCACGGAGAGCAACGGAGTGTAGGTGTCCACAAAGCCGCTGGGCCGTCACGTGTGGGGGTGCTTACCGCAGTATCGAGGGGGAAAAGGCGAGCTGCGCGGGCGGCATGTAAGATTCTGCTTTTTGGGTACTTGCTCACCGTCGTGTGGCCGATATAATTGGGACAATGTGGCTTTTTCAGCGACGGCCAACGGGGCCCGCGCTCGGGCCGGGGCTCGTGAAGGCCGGATTCTGGGCGAATCGCCGCTGGGTACACCGGACAAGGCGGAAATTTTCTGCGGGGGCCTGTTGACGGGTTTCTTCGCGCGTGGTATGGTAGCGGGTCTGTCGCCGAGGCACGAAAAAAATCCGGGCGGCCTGTTGACAGCGTTTTGGAGATTCGGTAAACTCAAGGTTTCGCCAGTTGGGGCGAATAGTTGGTAGGGGATTTACAGGGAACAGGCTCCTGCGGCAACCATCGGTTCCGGGAGTGTGTCCCCTGTCGATCCGACAGCGGGTCGGCCGAAGGCGGCGCAGGTCGCCGACGGCTGGCACGGAGTTCTTTGACAATTTGGTTGTGGTCGAAGTGGCATCTAATAGTGAACCACGGCGGTGTGCGTTCTGCGTGCATCGTTTGGGTTCACCGAGCACTTAGTATGTTTTGAGCAATCGTTACATGGGCCGCAAAGGGGTGGAGGCCATTCACTTTGGTGGATGGACAATGCCCAAGCTTGCGGCCGGATGTAGTCAACCCGCATGGGTCGAGTTCCGTTTGTGGAGCTTTGGATTCATGTGGCCAAGCTACTAAGGGCACATGGGGGATGTCTTGGCGTTAGGAGCCTTTGAAGAGCGTGGAAGACTGCGATAAGCCCGGAGTAGCTGTCAAACAAGCGTTGATCCCGGGATGCTCGAACTGGCCTGAACTGAATCCATAGGTTCAGGTCGCGAACCCGGCGAACTGAAACATCTCAGTAACCGGTGGAAAAGAAAGAAAAATCGATTCCCCAAGTAGCGGCGAGCGAAACGGGAATAGCCCAAACCGCGAGGGTTTCCCTCGCGGGGTTGTAGGGCCTTTCACATGGGAGTGATCAAGCTGCTGGATAGCCGAACCGTCTGGAAAGGCGGGCCATAGCGGGTGACAGCCCCGTAGGCGAAATCCTAGCAGCCTCCCGAAGGGTACCTGAGTAGGTCCGGTCACGTGGAACCCGGACTGAACCAGCGGGGACCATCCCGCAAGGCTAAATACTCCCTAACGACCGATAGTAAACTCAGTAGGGCGACTGAAAGATGGGAAGAACCCCTGCTAGGGGAGGATACTGAACCTGAAACCATGTGCCTACAAGCGGTCGGAGCCCTATTTTTAATGGGTGACGGCGTGCCTTTTGCATAATGATCCGGCGAGTTACCGTCGGCGGCCAGGTTAACCCGTTCCGCGGGGAAGCCATAGGGAAACCGAGTCTGAATAGGGCGTTTGTCGTCGGCGGTAGACGCGAAACTGCGTGATCTACCCATGAGCAGGTTGAAGCGCGAGTCACATCGCGTGGAGGACCGAACCCACTTGGGTTGAAAACCGAGGGGATGACTTGTGGGGAGGAGTGAAAGTCTAATCAAACGCAGAGATAGCTCGTTCTCTCCGAAATAGCTTTTGGGCTAGCCTCGAGCCACTACGTACCGGGGGTAGAGATACTGAATCGGTTTGGGGCCCTTCCCGGGGTACCCTGCTGAACCAAACTCCGAATACCGGTACGATTATCTCGGGAGTCAGTCCGCGGGGGATAAGCTCCGCGGTCGAGAGGGGAACAACCCAGACCACCGATTAAGGTCCCAAAGTCGAGCTCAGTCACTAAGGAAGTTGGGTTGCGGTGACAGCCAGGATGTTGGCTTAGAAGCAGCCATCATTTAAAAAGTGCGTAACAGCTTACTGGTCGAGCAACCTTGCGCCGATAATGAACGGGAGTAAGTTCGACACCGAAATCGTGGATATGTCCTTGGACATATGGTAGGAGAGCGCTGGTGAGGAGATACAAGCCGTACCGGAAGGAGCGGTGTCGGCCTCATCAGGTGATTATGCCGGAATGAGTAACGATAAAGCAGGTGAGAATCCTGCTCGCCGAAAGCCTAAGGTTTCCTGGGGAA
>JAVEUP010000395.1:0-3218 GCA_034005525.1 Thermoguttaceae bacterium
CCGATCTTCCCCCTACTCTGGGGAACTCCTGCCCTTCACCCATTATTATATCGGCCCGGAGCGCCTCCTGGCAAGCCGGCATGCGCCATTATAGTGCGAGGATGTCCTGGATACCCTGATCTTCCCTTATGTCACCGCCAGCCCCGTGCCGCCTCCCCATCTCCGATTTTCGATCTCCCACCCCGCTCTTGACCATTCCCCCAATCCCGGTAGGATTCCTGCCATGGTCGCCACCTTCGCCTGGGGCAGCTTTGGGGGCAGACCGGGGCAGCTTTGGGGTCAGGGGCAGCTTTGGGGCAGCTTTGGGGTCAGACCGGGATTAGGGGCAGCTTTGGGGTCAGACCGGGATTAGGGGCAGCTTTGGGGTCAGACCGGGATTAGGGATTAGCGAGGCGTCTTGCGAGCGTTTGAGATGCCAGGGGACATGACTGATTATCAATCGGTGACGTCCCCTTCCTTTCCCCCCTTGGGTGAACTGCTTACGTGCCGCTGCTAGCCGGAGAGTTGGCCCTCGCTTCGTATCGAGCGATCTCTTCCTTGAACTGGTTGATTCGCTTCTTGAGCGAACGCAATGTCAACTCGCGAATGTGCTGATCCATGGGCTCTTGCTCCTTGCTCTGATAAAGCTGCTCAAGTTCCTGCAACTTAACCCGGGTGTTCTCCCACTGGCGTTGGTTTTCAATGCTCATGGCATGACCTCAATCATCCCCTTGGGAACCAAATCACGATCGGTGGCAGAAGTCCTCTGCGTAAGCTGTTCAAAACCTTCCTGGTCCACCACTTCCATATTGATGAAAGGCAGGCCGCCGAGCAATTCTGCTTCAGCCGCTTCATCGCGAGGGAACCCTTTTTCAACAAGCAGGACACAATCGACGTCATTCGGTTCCAGCTTGTCGGTAACGAAGCTGCCGTTGACGACGATCCGTCGGACGCCCGCCGCGCCAGTTCAACCAGCCCGCGGAGCGATTCCATCTGCACTCGCCGCAGTTCTGACTCCCGCCCGAACCGTGCGCCAATCTCATCCACGGTAGCTCGGTGAAGGCCGGGGGGCAAGTAGCCTTCGGCGTTGAAGTTCGGAATCATGGTCCATTCCAGGAAGTGCTCTGCCGTTCGCATGCGGTTGACTTTGCATCCCGGCCCCTTCACGGGCCCAAATCCAGCTTGCAACCCAAGAGCGAGGGCTTTGCGTACTAGACGTCTTCGCAGTCAAGGTGGAAGCGGAAGGGCGCAAGCCCTCCGGTCCTAGCGTGTGCGTGGATGGCGTAAGTGGCCGCAACGGACGAACCGGACGGCTTGCGCCGCTACTTGGGTTGTACGACCTGCTTCGTCGCACCCCGCCACTGTCGCTGGCTTGCTGGCACATGGGCTGCACGGCATCAGGTGCCCATAATCGCTTCGTACCGGTCTGAGCCCACGGTGCGATTCACTGCCCGGACTCGTCCGCCGGAACTAGGGCTAGGCGGAAGCCCACGCTATCGGACCGGTAGTCGGGCGCGTTCCTATGCCGGAGCACCGACCGGCAGTACCGGGCGCTGCCGTACCAGCTACCGCCGCGATGCACGCGGTTCAAGCCCGACGTGGAACCTGGAGGATCCTCCACCGGCGAAGTCGCGTAGTACTTCTCTCCAAACCAGTCTGCGCACCACTCCCACACATTCCCGTGCATGTCGTAAAGGCCCCACGCGTTCGGTCGCTTTCGGCCTACGGGGTGTGTTCGCCTGCCTGAGTTGCCCCGATGCCAGGCGTACTCGCCCAATTGGCCCACGTCGTCACCGAAATAAAATGCCGTTGTCGTTCCGGCACGGCACGCGTATTCCCATTGCGCCTCCGTTGGCAAAGCGTACCTCATGGCCCTGGCAACGCGTCCCGCTTTCGCGGCAGGCACAAGGCGTGTTCCTGCCGCATTGAGCTTCACCAGAAAAGACTCCACGTCGTCCCAGCTCACCCGCTCCACGGGGTTGGCCGCGGCCTTGAACTGCGACGGATGGCCACCCATCACGACCGTCCACTGCGCCTGCGTCACGGGGTATGTGCCCATGTAGAAGGGCTGCGTGATCTTCACCCGATGCTGCGGCGCCTCCGATAGAATCCGCTCAATGGCCCACTTGTCGTTGGCGGCTTTGGCCTCTTCCAGCGCCCTCTGCCGTTCCGCCTCCGGCGAACCCATCATGAACTCGCCGGGCGGGATCAGGACCATCGTCAGCTTCACCCCGCTGCCGAGATCAATGTCCTGTTCGACGGGCGCGCGCAGGTACCGAGACCAAAGGAGTTGGTGTCGCTTGGCCGTCTTCTCATCGAATGGAGCCACCGCCAGCGGCGGAGAGCTGCCAGTGTGCTCTCCCTCCGGCGCCGGTTCCTCGGCGGCCTGCGCAAGACGCGTCTCGACTTGCTTCTGCGCCAGCCCCGTAAGTTCCGGCAAGGCATCCTGGTACCAGAGACCCGCACGGCGTCTGAGCGCGCTGCGGGTGCGGCCCTCGGACTTCTCGGCCTGCTCCCACCACGCATTGCCCCGCGCGACGCGAGCGTCGGCCGTCGAAGGCGTCGATCCCAGATCGGAGGCGGCCAATACCTTCAACGTAGCGTCGCTTCCCTTGGCCAAGAGCTTCAGCCCCTCGTCCCAATCGCCTCGTTCGAAGCACAGCCAGCGGCCGACGACCAGGCAGGCCTCCGGGTCGTCGGGATTGGTATTCAGTTGCTTCTTGGCCAACTGCACGGCTTCGTGTTCCCGCCGGGCTTGCTCCACATCCTTGGCATGTTCGGCCACTGCCGAGATTGCCGATTCGAGCGCCGCCGCGGCCTTTTCCGCCGCATAAACCTCTTCTTCTTTCTCGGCCTTGTCGGCTGGAGTCCGCGCCTGCCTTGCCGCCAGCCGCGCGGCTCCGTAGGCTCGCTGCCAATAGCTGCGCGCCTGAGCCAGTGGCGTCTTGGCTGCGTCGAGCACGTCGGCAGCCTCGTCGAACGCATCGTCGGCCGCGGCCTGCCCGCTGAGGGTGACGCACGAATCGGCCAGTGTGCCAAGGGCCGCGGCATCGCCGGGGTCGGCTTGGGACAGCATCGCCTTCAGTAGCCAAGCCTTCACCGTCCAGGGAGAGACGTTGAAGCCTGCGTCGACCATCGCGTCCACCGCTTCGAGCATGACGCCAACATCGCCGGCGTCGCGGGCCAACTCGCTCGCCCGGCGGAACATGACAAATTGCTCCGCCCGATTGGCCGCCTGC
>JAVEUP010000210.1:0-13213 GCA_034005525.1 Thermoguttaceae bacterium
GACGCTCTTCCGATCTGCGCCGAATGGCTCTGGCACGTCGCGTACAACGCTTCGGCCGGCACGACGGACCTGAACCTCTCGGTGTGGGATGCGACGGCCACGGCCTACGACGACCACATTCGGTTGACAGTGCCCCACGAGTTAAACGTCGACGACGATTTCGTCCACCTGGCTGCCGCCAGGGACGGCGACCGCCTGGCCCTGTTCGTCAATGGGCAGGAGGTCGCGTCGCAACTACTGGCCGGCTTCACCGCTCTGAACGACGGCACCGCCGGAATCAGCATCGGCACGTACATCCGCAACGGCGCCTCCGGCGGCGACGCGCTGAGCGGCCGGATCGGCGAGTTCAACATCTGGGATATCGATACTTTCCAGATGGGCTTGGGCGACTTCGTCGCCAATCAGTACACGCTGGGATTCCCGTTGTACGTGCCCGAACCGTCGACGTCGGTCCTGGTCCTGCTCGGCGTGCTGTGGCTGACCGCTTCGCGGCGACACCGCACTTTCACACGCGCGGCTTTGAACAGGCAGGGGCGGCAGTAGAGCGTACACCTATGAGAACATCCCCTTGGAGTGCGGGAATCTATCCCCGCTTTCTTCCGCAACCCGACCAAATACAAATCACTTCAGTACCAACTGTCTTCCCTTTCAAGGAGTTTTGAGATGACTTGCTTTCGATTCCTCGGTCTGCTGACCACCGCGGTTGTTTTACTGGCGACCGGCGACGCGTCGGCCGTCTCTCGCACCTGGACCGGCGGGGCGGGGGACAATGTGTGGACCACACCGGGCAACTGGGACCCCGCCGGCTTCGCCACAAGCGACGATCTGGCGGTCAGTACCACCGTGGCTCTGGCCGCCGGCAGCGCGTCGGTGCAAGTCGCCGGCGACGGCTCGCTGACGATCACGCCTGCGGGAGTCCTCAACGTAACCGGCACAGGCGACCTGAGACTGCAAGGCAATGCCATCTTGAACATCGAGGGAACCCTGCAACGCACCAGCGGTTCCAACTGGTTCCGCTTCGGCGACAACGGCAACCTGAACGCGACCATCAACCACACCGGTACGTTTTCGAGCACCTCGCCGCCCATGATCGCCTTCAATCAATTGGCCGATTCCGGCCAGGCGACCTACAACATCACTGCGGGGACGCTCTCCACAACCAGCTACATGGTCCTGGGATGGAGCTATGCCACGAATTCCGGGAACATGCTCGGTACGGTTAACCAATCGGGCGACTCCGTCGTGAACGTCGGTTCCTATGTCGCCTTGGGCCAGAGCAACAGCGCGAATACCGTTGGTGGTACGGGGACGGGCTACTACAACATCAGCGGAGGAGTGCTCAATGCCAGTTCCGTTCGAGTTGGGTATTGGGCTACCGGTGTGAACAGCGACGGCGCCGGCACCGGCGTATTCACGCAAACCGGCGGTACGGTTGGCGCTACGACCCGGCCCGACGTCTTCGTCGCCTACGGCGACCTTTCTACGGGCACGTACGTGATGCGCGGCGGCACCCTCAACGCCCGCGACCTGACCGACAACGGCGTCGGCGCGGCCTCGGTGCTGAAGATTCAGGGCGGCGCCGGTACGATCGACGTCAGCCGCGACTTCAGCTTTACCGGCGACAACGCCACGCTTGCCGTTGAAGTGGGCAGCACCGGCCTGACGGCCATCCAGGTCTCCGGCACGGGCACGGCCAACGTGGGCACGAGTACCGACCTCACCGCAGGCGTCTACGGCGGCGCAGCGCTGAGTGCAAGCGACACTTTCACCGTGCTTCAACTCGCTTCGGGTAGCATCGACGGGAGTCTCGTCGACCAGTCCGGTCCCCTGTGGACCCTCTCGCAAGACTCCGACCGGGTCGATCTCACCCTAGCCCCCGGGGCGGGAAAAGGAACCATCGCAGTCCCCTCGGCGCTAACCGGACTGGACGATTCGTTCGGCTGGATAAGCATTCCCGCCGGCGACTTCGACTTCGATGTCTTCCTGCTGGAACTGGAACTAGCCGGCACCGGATCGGTCACCGACCTGGCGCATTGGATGACGGAAGCGGGACTCAATGCGACGGCTGATAGTGTGGCGAACACCATCACGCTTGCCGACTTGCCGGTCCCCAGCGGCGGCCCTTCGTACTTCTTCTGGGATTTGCGCGATTACAACAGCAGTTTCGGCACCACCTTTGCGGTTAGCGCCGTCAGCGCGATTCCCGAACCGTCGGCGCTGGTGCTGGGGCTGATTGCTCTGCTGTGCCTGGGTGCCGCGCCGCGAAGACGGCGGAAGAACACCGTGGTCACCGGGTAGCCGGCGCCGCAGTCGAAGGTGCGCTCAGAACGAAGTGACCGAAACCGGATGCCCGTCGGCCGACAGGTTCAGCCGGTCCCAAACGGAGGCGTAGCTGCTGGTGCCGCTGGTTTCGATGTGGTTGCTGATCCAGTGGACGCTTCCGTCGGCAAAGCAGGAGAATACGCCGCCGACGTGGGCGCTCCGTGCAGTGGCCTGGATGTTCGGGGCGGAGGTGGGATAGCACGGCATGCCCAGCCGCTGCAGTTCCTCAGCCCCGCCCACGCTGTCGCACACCGCCTGGCAGCCGCCAATGTCGTCGGAGTTCAACGCAATGGCGTTGGGCCCCCGGGCATCGCCCAGGTAGCCGTGCGCCCAGCAGGAACTGGGGCCGGCGCCCGACATGGCCCACGTGCCGCGGCAATCGTGGGCCACGATGCCTGCGCGCAGCTCGTGAAGCATGATGGTATTGCTCGTCCCGTCGCGAATGTCGGCCATGGAGCAGGAGAGGTTGGCGCCCATCACGCCGCGCCAGTTGCCGTCGCCCCAGTGCTCCGGCAGCGCCGCGGGAATGGTGCCGACGCTGATCGTTTGGAAACCGAGCGCCCCGTTGGCGCCGTAATTGCCCCGGCCCCAGTTCGGGCCATGGTTGCTCGTATGCGAACTGCCCGACTGGCCGCTGTAGTTGGTGCGGTTCGCCGGGTCGGTTGGGCAACGCATCACGGATAGCTGTGCGGAGCGGGGGACCTCGTTATCGGCGTGATTGATCGGCAGCGTCAGTTTGAAGGCGTCGTACAGGGCCTGCTGTTCCAGAAACGGCAGGACCATAATGGCCCAGTTCTCGCGCAGGTTGCCCTGATTCGCTGTCTGAAGATCGGCCGAGGTGCTGCCGTTCGCGCTCCGGGCCCAGTGCGAGGCCGGCGGGAATACCCCGTACGTACTCTCGTAGTTCAGGCATGCCAGACCCAACTGCTTGAAGTTATTCTGGCACTGAAGCCGGCGGGCCGCCTCGCGCGCGCTCTGCACAGCGGGCAGCAATAAGGCAATCAGAATGCCAATGATCGTGATGACCACCAGCAACTCCACCAGGGTAAAACCGTCACAACACGACTTCGCGGCTGCCGGTCTTGCGGCTACTACGCGATCGTACTGTTGGAGTTCACGCTTCAGCGTGCCGGATTCAGCTCCGGCATGGTTCGCACGCTGAAGCATAAACTCCAACGGCAAGCCGTTTCCTGTACCCACTGTCAAGGGAAAAGTAACGAACAAAACTACTGCCTCTCTAGAGTAAAATGGAATGGATCATTACCGCGGGGTTCCACGGTCACCTCGAACGGAGTTTCCTCGGGTGTCGTGTATCGGGCGGGCACCAGCGATTCCTTTCCGAGGTAAGTTCGCTCGATGGCGAAGCACACTTTGTACTTGCCCGGAATCACGCCGTCGCCCGGCCGTTCGGTTCCCAACTGAAAACTGCCGTCCGGCCCAATCTCGCCGGAGGCAGCCTTCCGGATCGGTTGGGGGCCGTTCTCGGCGGGGTCAAAGTAGACAGTCGCTACCTCACCCTGGGGAACGGTTCCGTCCTCGAAGGCCACCGTTCCCCCGACCGGCACCAAGTCGACGGGCGGACCGCCGCAGCCGGGCAGGATCATCGGCATGGCCATCAGTAGGATCAGAACACGCCACATGGGAACACCTCCAAAACCACTAAGTTAAGGGCTAACCTTCGACCAATCGACCGGCAGGCCGCTCGCGCTGCAGATCAACCGGTCCCACACGCTGCCGAACGACCGACCCGTTTCGATCCAATTACTGACGAAATGCACACTGCCGTCGCAAAACGACATATGCACACCCCCGAAGTGCATACTGCGGACGGTCTGCTGCCAGTTGCCCTGCCCCGTGCAGCAGGTCATACATTCGCGGCGCATCGTCTCCAGCCCTATCTGGTCGACTACCGCGGCGCAGTCGACGAAGTCGTCGGCGTTGTCGCTGGCGCAATAGTTTGGCCCGTTCGCGTCGGCTCCGGACCCGTAAGCCCATAAGGAACTCGGGCTGCCGCCAATCGCCCAGGTCCCGCGTGTGTCGCGCGCCGTCAGGCCGGCGCGGACCTCGCCCAGCAGGAACGTATTGCTGGTGCCGTCGCGGATCATCGCGATGGGCGCGGCGCAGTTGGCTCCCATGACGCCGCGGCGCTGGGGGTCCTGCCAGCCCGGCGAATGGGGACCGACCATGGCGTCGTCCCGAGTTGAATGGAGAGCCGGCGTGAGCAAGTAGCCGCGGCCGCCGTTGGCGGCGTAATTGCCCCGCGCCCACGGGCCGCTGTCGGCGGTGTAATACTGGCCGTCGTAAGGCACCCTGTTATTCCCGTCCGTCGGACAAAGCATGATCGAAAGCCGCGTGGCGCGCACCTCGCGATTTTCTGGATCGGAAATGAACTTGTCCGGGTCGATGCTGTCGTAGAGCCCCGGCTGCTCGATATAGGGCAGCAGAGCCACGACCCAGTTCGGACGCATGTCTCTGGAGCGCGGCGGGTCCTCCGACCCGGCGTATTGCAGGCTCGGCGGGAACTCACCGTGCGACGACTCGTAATTCAGCAGTCCCAGGCTCAGTTGCTTCAAGTTGTTCTGGCACTGCAAGCGCCGGGCCGCCTCGCGTGCATTTTGCACCGCCGGAAGCAGCAGGGCGATCAGGATGCCGATGATCGTAATGACCACCAGCAACTCCACCAGGGTAAATCCGCGGAAACAGGGTTTCATGGCCGTTTCTCCTTTACCGGGGCTTGGGGACCTCCAGCTTGAACGTCCGCTCCGGACCTACCTCGATCCGCAGCGGCGTCGTGGCCGGATCGCTGTACTCCTTCGGGAAATAGCTGTAGTCGGGGAAACCGTGCTCGTTGAGCGCCTCGACGACCACTTTGTGTTCGCCGGCCACAACGCCGTCGCCGGGCGCATACGTCGTCGGCGCGCCGAACGTGCCGTCGGCAGTGCTCACCTGCGCTTGGCCCGGTCTGGGAAACTGCCGCCCGTCGATGCTTTCTTGCTGCGGCTCGAACTGGACGAATAGTTGTTTGGCCGGAATCAAGGAACCGTCGTCGTACGTTACCGTGCCGCTAATGCGCACCGTGCTATACGGCTGGCTGCCGCACCCACCCAGAAGGATCGCTGCAAAAACCAAGCCTGCCGACGCGCCGCGCCGCCCAACCGAACAACGAGCCCGAATCGTTGTCATTCTTCACCCTTTGAGTTTCTTCGGTGCCGGCCGCCCAACGCAGGAAGCCCCAAGAACTCTGCAACCGATGATGGTCAGTCTATCCGTTACTGCCTCGCAACGCAAGCAGACAAAAGAGACGCCCCTTGCGTGTGGGGTGATTATGCATGGAAAGGAGGGTTCGGAAAACACTGCTGCCCGCGCAACAAACGAAACAGCTCGACGCACGCGAAACAAGCAGATGATTTGCGGGCATGAAAGCCCCTTGGTATAATCGATCTTTAGTGCGCGATGCGCTGCGCCGAGGTGGCGGTGTGTTCGCTTGGCGCGGGCGGCCGGATTCCTCTCCTGCAGGCGTATTGAGAGATCGCCCATCTGGCGGGTGGCTGGAATCGGGATCCACACCGACGGCGCTTGGAACTGTCTGATGAAAAGAGCTATTGTCATGCATATCTCGCAACCGCAGTATTGGCTTCGCGGCCGTGTTCTCGTCCTGGTCGTGCTGTCCACTGTATTTCTCGCGGGCAGCTTGTCGGCCCTGGTCGGGAGGATCGAGGCTGCCATACTCACATGGGACGCCAATCCGGGTACGCCCGGCGCCCAGGACGGCTCCGGCGATTGGGACACCATGACCCCGAACTGGATCAGCGGCGGCGCAAACGTGACGTGGTCGGCGGGCAATGATGCCGTGTTCGGCGCGGGGGGAACGGGAACTGCTACGGTTACGCTTACTGAACCCATCTCGACCGCAACCGTCACTTTCAACGCCGGGGCCACCTATACCCTCGCCGGAAACAATCTGACGCTCACCGGCATCACTGCCAACGCCCCTGAAACGATCATCAACGCGCCTATTCACGTAGGCGCGACGGATTCAAGGCCAATTGCCGTAAACGCGGAGAGCACGCTGACTATTCAGGGTCCTTTAACCGTTACCGGACACCTCAATAAGTCCGGGAGCGGGACACTCGTCCTCAGTGGCGATAATTCTGCAAACAATCGCTGGATGGACGTTGGTGCCGGCGTCGTCAGCCTACGCAATTCCAATGGCGTACCCGGCAGCTACTTTCACGTCACGACCGCCAACGCGGTCGTCGAACTGGCCGGCGGGCTTGATGTGCCCAGCAATAAGACCATCTATCTTTCGGGCGGCGCGTCTTCCGATGCCCTCGCCACCTTGTCCAGCACGGGCGGCGATAACGTTTGGAACGGCAATGTCATCCTCCATAGTGGTCTCGGCAACCGCAACATCGGCGTGGCGGCCGACAGCACCCTGACGATCGCCGGCGTTCTTTCGGGGGGCGCAGGTCAGCATGTGGTCAAAATCGGCGACGGAACACTCATCCTTTCCGGCGCCAACACCTACGTCGGCAATACGACCATCGCCGCGGGTACCATCCGGCTGGCCGACGGCGCGAACCGGCTGGCGACCGGCTCGATGCTCACCCTCGGCTCGGCCTCCTCCGGCGGCATCCTCGATCTGAACGGCCAAAGCCAGACGCTCGGCGGATTGACGCTGGTCGGCAGCGGCACCAACCGCATTGTCAATTCCAACGCGGCCAACGGCTCGGTCAGCATCAAGTTCGACACCGACACGACGCTCGCCGGAGTCCTTGGAGCGCCGGGGCAGGCGAACTTCAACTTCACCAAGACCGGAGAAGGGAAGCTCACGTTGGGGGCGAACGACTATACGGGCAGCACCAGCGTTGCGGGCGGTACGCTCGAACTGACCGCCGTGAACCAACTCAACGCCGGGACTGCCCTCACGGTCGCCGGCAGCGCCACGCTCGACATGGCCGGCCACAACCAGGCGGTCGGCGCGGTCACCCTCACCGATGGAACGATCACCGGCGCCCCCGGTGCGGTGCTGACCGGCGACTCCTTCGCCGTTTCTGAAGGCGCCATCGGCGTGACCCTCGCCGGATCGGCTGAACTGGTCAAGAGTGGCAGTGGCACCGTTACGCTGGGCGCCGCCACTACCTACGCAGGCCCCACACGGATCAACGACGGCACATTGCGGCTGGCCGGCGGCGACGACACCCTTAACCCCAATAGCGAGCTGTTCATCACCGCCGGGGGTGTGCTCGACATGGACGGCAACGACCAGACCTTCACCTACGTGAACAACAATGCGGGGCTCATCGACACTGGCGGCGGAATGCTCACCATCGACACCCGTCTCCAAAACACCGACATTCGCAACTCGAGCGGCTCGCCCACCACGGTGATCACCGGCTCCGGCGGGCTGATCAAGCTCGGGGCGTCGCACGACATCAGCATGGGCGGCCCGTCCGATTATACCGGCGGCACCTACATCCGCGAAGGCGCGATGCGGCTTTACAGCAAGGATGATTGCCTGCCGGTCACCGGCGACGTCTACATCGCAAGCGGCGCGACCCTCAACCTTCGGCTCTACGACCTTCCCAATAACCAGCAGCAGACCATCGACGAACTGTCGGGCGCTGGCACTGTGCAACTTCGCGGCGCGATGTTCATCATCGGCAACGGCAACGGCACCGACGGCGTGAACGATTTCGCCGGCCGGATCACCGACGGCATTTGGACCGGCGGCGGATTGACCAAGGTGGGAACCGGCACCCAGATACTCAGCGGCAACAGCGACTACACCGGCCCGACGTACATCAACGCCGGTGTGCTGAACATCCGTCATAACAACGCCTTGGGCTCGACCGCCGGCGTTACGACCGTCAGCAGCGGCGCGGCCTTGGAGGTTGAAAACAGCATTACCGTCGGCGAGGCGCTGACGATCAGTGGCGGCGGAATCGCTGAGACCGGCGCGCTGCGCAGCAAGAGCGGCAACAACGTGTGGAACGGCGCTATCGAGCAAAACGCCGCGTGGATCGGTGTCGATGCCGGCACGCTCACCGTCAACGGCCGGATCAGCGGTAGCGGGACGTTGCAGAAGGTTGGCGGTGGCACGCTCGTGCTGGCCGGCGACAATACCTACACGGGCGACACACGCGTCGAGGCGGGAGCGCTGAATATCCGCCACAGCAACGCCTTGGGGGCGGCCGGCGGCCATACAACGGTCCCGAGCGGCGCGGCTTTGGAACTACAGGGCGGCATTACGGTGGACGCGGGACTCACGCTCAGCGGCTCGGGCATCGCAAATGCCGGCGCGCTGCGCAACATCAGCGGCAACAATGTCTGGAACGGCGACGTCGGAGTCGATGCGGGCTGGATTGCCGTCGATTTCGACACCCTCACCATCAACGGCCGGATCAGCGGCACCGGCGCCCTCGGAAAGGCCGGCAGCGGGACGCTCGTCCTCTCGGGCGACAACACCTACACCGGCCCGACAGCCGTCGAAGCCGGCAGAGTTGAACTCCGCCACGGCAACGCGCTGGGAACCGGCGCCGTCAACGTGGCAAGCGGAGCGGCCGTTTGGGTGCGGGACGATATCGCCGTAAGCACCGGAACCCTCACGTTCAGCGGCGGTACGCCCTTGCGGAGCGTTTCCGGCGATAACGCCTGGAACACCCCCATTCACGTCGCGGGTACTACCGGTTCAAGCGTCGCGAGCCAAATCCAAGTCGATACCGACAGTACCTTGGCCCTTTATGGTCCGTTGAGCAGAAGCGAGCAAGTCCATCTCCGCAAGGTGGGAAACGGAACCCTGATCATCGACGCCGACAATACCGGCTTCGACCGCTGGATGGACGTGTCAGGCGGCGTACTGAGCCTTCGCAATGCCGACGGCTTCCCCGGCAGCTATTTCAACGTCACAACCGCCAGCGCCGTCCTCGAGCTGGCCGGTGGGATTACGATCCCCAGCACCAAGATCATCTACTTGACCGGCGGCGCCACTTCCGACACCGTGGCCACCTTGTACAACGCTAGCGGCGACAACGTCCATAACGGCACCGTGGTGCTTCATACCGGCTTGGGCAACCGTAACATCGGCGTTGCGCCCGGCACCACACTCACCCTGGGCGGCGTCGTTTCGGGAATAGATCGCAACCTGGTCAAAATCGACGAAGGTACGCTCATCCTGGGAGCTGACAACACCTACACCGGTACCACGCGGGTCGCCGCCGGCACGCTGCTGGTGAACGGATCGCTCCATGGCAGTAGCGCCGTGACCGTCGAGGACGGCGGCACGCTGGGCGGCACAGGCACGATTGGCGGGCCGACTTCCATCGAGGCCGGGGGAACGCTGGCCACCGGCGCGAGCGTCGGCACGCTCACGTTCGGAAGCGACCTGACGCTGGCCGGCGGAAGTATCTGGGATTGGGAGTTCATCGACGCCACCAACTACGATCAAGCCGTCGGCACCGGCGGCGCCAAGCTGATCCTCCCCACCGACACCACCACGCCCATCACGCTGAACATCCTCGGCGACGCAGGCGGCCACTGGGTGAAATGGTACGACGAGTTCACCATTTTCGACGGCGCCGTCGAGAACTTCGACGCCGGACTGTTCGATCTGGTGAACCATTCCGACTGGGCACACGGCTGGCAGATCTTCTCCGACGGGCAAAACCTGGTGCTCACCGCCGTACCCGAGCCGGGAGCGCTCGTCTTGTTGACTTTCGGACTGCTGGCCCTGCTGCCGCGCCGGAAGTGCCGTTGACGCCTGCACAAGCGAGAGCTTGACGTGCGTGCGCCCCCGGTCTGCCTGCCTAGGAGGCCCCCGATGTAACTAGTCGATGCCCTTCGGCCGGACGGGTGACTGCTGAATGTGGCGCCAAATCAGTGGAAATCGCTGGCGTCTCTTGGTATAATCGCACTTGAGTGCCGGAGTGTGTTTCGGTGCTACTGCCATTGGCGTGCCTTTGTGGAGTTGCGATCCGGCAGGCACAGTTGTATCCAGGAGCCGCTCATTGGGCCGCACGGTCAGAATCAGGCCGTGACTGCGGTTGCCCATTGAACAATGCCCGCACGAAAGGGACCTCCTCATGCATAGACTGCAACGGAACTACAGATACGTAGGCCGTCCTCTTCTGCTGCCGGTAATGCTTGCCGCACTCGCGGCAGTCCGTTTGGCGGTCCCGGCCGGGGATGCCCAAGCCGCGGTCCTCACGTGGGACGCCGAACCCGCTACGCCGGACGCGCAGGACGGCTCCGGCAACTGGGATCTCACTACTGAGAACTGGATCAGCGGGGGCGTCAACCTGGCTTGGACCGACGGCGACGACGCCGTGTTCGGCGCGGGTGGAACCGGTATCGCTACGGTCACGCTTACGCAGCCTGTCTCCGTCAGGAATTTGACCTTCAACGCCGGCGCCAGCTACACCATCGACGGCGACACTCTGACACGCACCGGCACGATTACGGTCAATGTCCCCGAAGCGAGAATCGACGCTGTCGTTACCGGCGCCGGCTCGCACAAGTACGGCAGCGGCAGGCTGATCCTCGCGGGCGACAACACGATGAGCGGCGGGGCCTTCGACATCCGCGGCGGCGTGGTGAACCTCCGGCACAGCAAGGCGTTGGGCACTTATGACTACTGTCACGTCTACGAGACCACTGCCGCGCTGGAGGTCCAAGACGACATCACGGTGACCAATGGCATCTACATCAAGGGGCACGGCGTTGCTGGCACGGGGTCGTTGCGGAGTGTGAGCGGCAATAATGTCTGGGCTGGATATGTCCGCCAGCATTCGGCGAATCCTGACTCCACCATCGGGGTCGACGCCGGTAGCACGCTGACCATCACCGGGCGGATCGAGCCACATAGCGGTACCAGCGGTACGTTGACCAAGGTGGGAGAGGGCGCGCTGATACTTGCCAATAGCAACACTTACACCGGTCCGACGGTCGTTGCCGCCGGCGTGCTGAACATCCGCCACAACAACGCCCTGGGCACAACCGACGGCGATACGACGGTCCAAAGCGGCGCAGCGCTCGAGGTCCAAGGCGGCATTACCGTAGGCGAAACGCTGGTGATCAACGGCACCGGAATCGGCAATGCCGGGGTGCTGCGCAGCATTAGCGGGAACAACGTGTGGAATGGCAACGTCGTGCACAGTGAAGCGCGTATCGGCGTCGACGCCGATACGCTTACGATCAACGGCCAACTGAGCGGCAGCGGCACGTTGCGGAAGACCGGCGCCGGCAAGCTGATTCTCGCAGGAGAGAACACCCTCAGCGGCAATGCGCTGGACGTCGACGGGGGCGTGGTGAACCTCCAGCACGGCCAGGCCCTGGGAACGTCGAACTACGGCCACGTCCGCGCACTGGGGGCGGCCGTGGAGATACAAAACGGCGTTACCGTGGCCAACAATCTGTATATCAGAGGGTATGGCGTTGATGGCACCGGCTCGCTGCGGAGTGTCAGCGGCGACAACACCTGGGCGGGTTGGGTGCGCCAGCACTCGGGCCATCCGGACTCCAGTATCGGCGTTGATAGTGGCAGCACATTGACCATCAGTGGCGTCATCGAGCCGCACGAAGGCACCTCGGGGATCCTGGCCAAAGTGGGCGGCGGGACGCTCATCCTCACGAACGCCAACACCTATACCGGCCCGACAACGGTTGATGCGGGCGTGCTGAGCGTACGCCATGACGACGCCTTGGGTGCGCCCGGTGCCGGCACAACGGTCCAAAGCGGCGCGGCCCTGGAGGTTCACGGCGGCGTTGCCGTGGCCGAGGGGCTCACGCTCAACGGTAGTGGAGTTAGCAACACCGGCGCGCTGCGCAGCACCGGCGGCGACAACGTGTGGAACGGCAACATCGTGCAGAACGCGGCGCGGATCGGCGCCGTTCCCGGCAGCACGCTGACCATCAACGGCCAAATCAGCGGCTCCGGCACGTTCCGGACCACGGGTGGCGGAACCGTTATCTTCACGGGAAACAACACCTACTCCGCCACGACCGACGTTGTACAGGGGATACTCAATATCCGGCACAACAATGCCCTGGGCACATCGTCCTATTGCCACGTGCATGGCGGGGCCACCCTGGAACTGGAAGGCGGCATCAGCGTGGCTCGCGGCCTCTACATCGGCAACACAAACCCGGCGAGCGCTACGCCGGCATTGCGGAACGTCAGCGGCGATAATGCGTGGAACGGCGCCGTCTATTTGCATATCAGTTATCCACACGCAATTATCGATGTCGCGAGCGGCAGTCTGACGATCAACGGTGTCGTTGGGCCGTACAGCGGCAGCGTCGGCAGCCTGACCAAGAGGGGTGACGGCCTGCTAGTTTTCACGAACAACAATACCTATGTCGGGCCTACGACGGTCGCCGCCGGCACGCTGCTCGTGAACGGTTCGCTCCATGCCAGCAGCGCCGTGACGGTCGAGGACGGCGGTACGCTGGGCGGTACGGGCACCATCGGCGGGCCGACCTCCATCGAGGCCGGCGGCACCCTGGCCACCGGCGCGAGCGTCGGCACGCTTACCTTCGGAAGCGACTTGACTCTCGAAGAGGGCGCCATTTGGGATTGGGAGTTCATCGACAGCACGCCGGGCAACTACGACCAGGCCATCGGCGACAATGGCGCCGCGCTGATCCTGCCGACCGACGCCACCACGCCCATCATGCTGAACATCTTCGGCGACGCAGGCGGCCACTGGGTGAAATGGTACGACGAGTTCACCATTTTCGACGGCGCCGTCGAGAACTTCGACGCCGGACTGTTCGACCTGGTGAACCATTCCGACTGGGCGCACGGCTGGCAGATCTTCTCCGACGGGCAAAACCTGGTGCTCACCGCCGTACCCGAGCCGGGGGCGATTGTCCTGTTGGTCTTTGGGCTGCT
>JAVEUP010000211.1:0-13187 GCA_034005525.1 Thermoguttaceae bacterium
ACGCGACCTGTGTAGAACAGCGAGAGACATTGCCCCGCGCTGGTCGAATTCCGCTGCTTTGGGGCACTTTCCAGCCTGCCAGAAAATCTTGCCGCACACTCCCCCTGCACCCCTTTTGACTTTTCATTTTCTCTCGTCTATCCTTAACGTCTTTGGGAAAGGACGCAATCTTTCCTATCGTCCCTCTCAGCAACATGGGGAGCAGTACAATGACACGACCCAACCAATGGAATCGACGCCGTTTTTTGGGCGCCGCGGCAGCCGGTGCCGGCGGGCTTCTTACCTTGGTGGACGCCGCGGGAACAGCCGCCGGTGCGAGCGTTCCGGCAGGCGATGACCCTGAGTTGGCAGTCCCCTATCCCCTGGCAATCACGAGTGTTCGAACGGATGCCGTGACGCTCAACTGGGCGCCGATCAGCATCGACGATGTCATCCTGGTGTCGGGCAATCGCGTGGTGCGATTGAGAGGAACGGTTTTCGAAATGAGTGAAGACTACGGAATCACGTATACCAAGTCGTTTGACTGGGGTCAGTCCGATCTCAGGGTTCAGCATCTCTTTTCCGATGGATCGTATCTGTTCGGCAACCACAAGGAGCTGTACTATACACACGACTGGAAGACGTTTCACCGGACCGCCGTACTGGATATGGGCGGGAAGCCTCTTGAATCCGACGTTGCGTTTGATCGTTTTTCCAGCAATATCTATAACAAGAATCGCGACGTGCGAGTGGTCGGCGGCAAGGAGGTCGAAGTTCATGTGTGGGGCAACTACAGCATCCGGTCCGGAGTGGCCGATACAACGAATATCGTTCTTTGGTACACCACCGACCGCGGCGCTACGGTGCGGATGGCCTATCGTTACAACGACGCCGGCACGTTAAGGGCCCGCCATGTTCACGCGGTCGATTTCAGTCCGACAGGCGACCGGAAATGGTACGCACAAACGGGCGACTTCGCCAACCAGTGCCACGTGCTGGAGTGTACGTACGACGAAGTCAAGGATGAATGGTCGTTCGTCGTGGCCGGGTCGACGCCGCATGCTCACGGAGATTACAAGTGGGTCCAAATGGCGTGGCGGATGGAAGACGGTCAGTGGTACGTTTACTATGGCTGGGACCGTTACCCGGGTGGGGTGAGGAAGTTCGCGTATCCTGACGACATCGGCGACCCGGACAAACATACCCTGGTCCTGTCAACTCCCAGGGACTGCTGCCTATGCCATATGTACCCGCATACCGGGGAAATGGTGACGATCATCGTGCCGTGGGGCGGCGACGCTTCCGCCACCTGCAATGACTTCTGGTATACGAAGGACGGCGAGACATGGCATTTGATTCGGGGCGAGTTTCCGGCCGAGTACGCCGCCCGCACGAGTTTTCCAACGTGGGTGACCGAGGTGAGCCCGCTGGGCATCAGCCCCTTCCGGATCAACCCCATCAGCGCAACAGGGGAACCGGCAAACCGGGGTGCTTTGACGCTGAGTTTTGACAGCCGGGTACGTGGGCAGGGCTTTCCGGAGGCGTTCCCTGCCAGCGTGGCAGTTTCCCATGGATGCAGGTATGATCTGCAGTGGAGGGAACGCGGTGGCGACACGGTGCCGGTGACGGATATTGGTAATGAGGACATGCCCTATACTCTGACCGGCCTGTCTCCAGACTCGGAGTATGAGTATCGAGTCAGGGCCACGGCGAATGGGGAAACATCGGGATGGTCTGATTGGACCGCATTCAGAACACGTGCCCCGGACGGATGACAGACCCAAGCGTCAGAGCGGCCCACGTTCCGAAGGCGGCGACTCGGAAATCGCTGGGCTGGCGCACCGGTAGTGCCCATTCCCCATGACGACATTTTCGAGTAGCGATTCGTCACCACGTGCCATTGTCGTCTTGACAGTACACCATTCGGCACCGATCCATCCTTTCAATCGCCGCTGGAGGGTGCGTACGGAGATACCAAGCGACTTCGCCGCCCGCGTGCGGTTGCCGCCCCAACGTTCAATCGCTTGTAGAATCGCCATCCTTTCCACAGCCTCCAACGTGACGCCCTCCGGGATCTTGCAAGAAGCCGCAACCTGGTGTCTGGGCAGGGCGACCATCTCAGGAAGGTCTTCTACGGTAAGCGTCAGGGAATCGGCGAGGACGAACATGCTTTCCACGCAGTTGCGCAACTGGCGGATGTTGCCCGGCCAATGATACGATTGCAGAAACGCCATCAGTTCGAGGTCCGGAATGGGCCGGGGCCGATTGTAGGTGACCGCAAGTTCATCCAGGATACTACTGATCAGGGGTTCGACGTCTTCCGGGCGTTCGCGAAGCGGAGGCAAATGGATGGATACGACGTTCAGCCGGTAATAGAGTTCCTCGCGAAAATCGCCGTCCTGGACCATCTTCGCAAGGTTCCGATTTGTTGCCGCAATCACGCGAACATCCAGGCTTCTGTCCTCGTTGCTGCCGACGGGCGTCACGCAGTGATTTTCCAGCACTCGGAGTAACTTCGCTTGGCAATTCAAGGCCAGATCGCCAATCTCGTCAATCACGAGCGTGCCTCCGTACGCAGCCTCGAACCGACCCATGCGCCCTCCGGCCGAGCCGGTGAAGGCGCCGGCAACATGGCCGAAAAGTTCGCTTTCGATCAGGTTGTCGGGCACGGCGGCCATGTTGACAACGACCAGCGGCCCGTTGCAGCGCGGGCTATTGGCGTGAATCGCCTCGGAAATGAGTTCCTTGCCCGTCCCCGACTCGCCGGTGATCAGCACGGTGGCATTGACCTTCGCAGCTCGGCTGACTTGGTCGAGGATTGGCAGCATTAAATCGGAGCAGGTGATGAGCTTATCGAATTTTGGTCTGCCCGCTTGTCTGTGAGCGATTGTTTGCATTGCCCGATCTCCCGGAGTTTCATATGGATGCTGAACGATTGCCTGACAAGGGTTCAGCCGGTTTGTCATAGAGAACGCTTCTCCCTCTCGTCATTGTTTCCATGGAGCGGAGCAAGACTATTCTCAATTCACCTGATTACGAGATAGCAGAATCAGCCACACACCCTTGGGGGGCGAACACTCGCGCACGCCACGACAATTTGTCAAATACCGCGACGGAGTGTCACGTCACGACGGCGGCAGCCGCATTCACGGAGGCACGAATACCGGGAGTTTCCGTGCCCGGACTAGCGGCACGCAATTTGCTAAGACGATCTTGGGCGCTGCGGGTTGCCTTTGGCGGGTTACGTTCCGAGATCATTGTTCTTTCAAGTTCCACGTGGAGAAAGTACCCCGTTCTCGCGGCGAACGAGCTACAGGGTGTTGCCTGGAAGGCACGATGCCTAACCGGATGTGGCGATTCCCCGGACATCACGGAGTAGCGACGCATGAACAAGTCGATGGCTATGTTCGAGGTGGTGCGGCGAGCCGAGCGAGCGGGGTTGGTTGATTGCCCCGTGATAATCCGGGGCGAGCCGGGAAGCGGTAAGAAGTACGTTGCCGGGTTGATTCACCGCCAGAGCTGCCGCAGTCGTGGCGAATTGCTTATCGCTCGAGCCGAGAACGGCGAGGCCGAACGGTTGCTGCAAGGCGGGCCGTTCGCTACTTGGCCGCAGACCAGCGGATTGGCGGCGGCCGCGGGCGGGACGGTGGTGATCGACGAAATCGCAATGCTTTCTCTTGCAGGCCAGGCCAGGTTGCTCAACGTGGTGGAGGGACGGTACGGGCGCGTGCCGCGTGACGCCATCCACGACATGCCCGATGTCCGGGTCATCGCAACCACGCGGTTCGATCTGGCCGAGAGCGTCGAGCTGGGGTGGCTACGAGAAGACGTGCCCTATCGGCTGGGTGTAGTCACCATCCACGTTCCACCGCTGCGTGAACGCCCCGAGGATATACCTGAGCTAGTTGAACACCTCCTTGCCGAACTGTGTGCCGCCGAGAACAAACCACTATTGCCCTTGGCGCCAGAACTGATGCGGTACGCGGCCGGAAACCCCTGGCCGGGAAACGTCCCCGAACTTCGCGGCTGGTTGGCGACGCTGCTGAATGTGCAGAATGCTCCCGCGCCGACCTGGAAACACCTCCCGGCGTCGCAGTCCGAAAGCGCCCCGGAACGCATGAAAGGCTGCTCGAACAGCAACTGGCAACGCTGGGACGCTCTGCCGCCATCCAGGCACTAAACAGGATTATTCACGACGGCTCTTCCGTTTCTAGGTGCGGACAGCCTTTGTTTCAGGAACGGCACAGCGGCGTGTGCCTACTACATTGCAGCGGCCTGCACCTAGAAACGGAAGAGCCTTCACGACAGGTAGGGTGGGTCAAACAAGCCGCTCCTTTGGTGGGGCATCGGTCGCGATTGCGGGCGCGCGTCCAGGTGGCGGCCTGTGAATCAGCTTAGTTGCGGCTTGTGCGGACCCACCGACGATCTGCGCGACCTTGACCCACCCTACGTAGATGCTTAATCCGGGTTAAGCCAACGGAAACGGCCCACAGCAGGCGAAGACAAGTGTTCCCGATGGAGGGGCTTGGTCGACAATTACTGGCGTGCTTGCTGTCCCGGGCGGAAGTGCTGCCCCGGATGAAAGTGCTGCCCCGACTGGGACGCTGCTCCGGGTGGTAGTGTCGTCCCGGTGGGAAGTGCCGCGCCGCGTGGCAGCGCCGCACCAGGCGGAACGGCTGCGCCGGCCGGCGATTCCGCCGCGCGTGTTCGACCCGCCGAGGCAGGTAGCGACCGTACCTCCTTGTCTCGGCCGGAAACGCAGGAGTTGCACGGAATCAGACGATTTCCGCGACAGACGGGGCACACGACCCGGCCGCCCTGTCCTGTTTTGGCCACTCCGCGAACACAGGAGCGGTTGGGGCACGGTATCACGCCCTCCCCTTGGCAAGTAACGCACCATGCATCCTCGTACTTCCTCGCATCGGACCAGCCGGCGCCGTCGGCTGCAGTCAGCGGCATATAGAGGAATCCCCTTTGCGGCTGAAAACTCTGATTGGCGGCCAGCGCTGCGCGGAGATAAAGGTCTTCGACCATTGCGATCAGCCTCGCGTCGGCCCGCAGTCGGTCGGTCTTCGCCAGATGGCGCACGCGGCCGAGGTTGTGGACAATCGGGAAGGGAGCCTCGCCTTGATCGAGTGCGGTCTCCCAGAATTGCAGAACCTGCCTATCGCACTGGGTGCGCAGACGTGCCAGGGCGAGGTTGTTCAGCGAGGGAACGTGGCGCGGTTGCCGCCGGACACATTCGGCAAACTGCTGCTCCGCCGAAGACCAGTCACGAAACACCAGGGCATCCAGAAGCCCGAGGCCGAAAGCCACTCGCATGTCGCTCCCGCTATTCTGCTGGAGTTCCAATAGTACGCGCCGCCCCAGTTCGTGGTCGCCTCGATCGATCAGCCCCCAGGCGCCGACAAGCGGTTGATTGAGCCGTTCATTCATGGCCACAACTCCGGGGTGGCGATCGAGGGTCCCTGTGTCGGGCAGATCGGGACTGTCGCTGAAGGCAATGGGCGGATACTCGCCACCAGCTTCGTCTATCTTTGTGTCGTCGACAGCCAAGAGCTCGCTTGACGCATGGTGGCTCGTTTCAGAGGCGATGGGCAAGCCGTCGCTTGCTCGCATGGGCGTCAAGCCAGGCGTCATCCGCGCAGCCGGCGCCGTAGCAACCGACGGTGCGGGAATCGGCAAGCGAGCCGGCGGCACACCCGGCGCATGAGAAGCCGGCGAACGAATCGCTTGTCCCGCCGATCCCAAAGGAGCCGTTCCCGGAACGATCGTCGACCGGGCGTCTCCGGCATCGCCGACGCCCTGGACGAGAACCGGTTCTTCCCCATCGCGATCGGGTGCTGTTTCAGCCGGGGGAACCTGGGAAGAAGTCGTCTTCTCCGTCGGCGGCTTGGCCAACGGCAAGACGTCGTGCACTGGCTTCTCGCGTTCAAACGCAGTCGTTTCGATCTCTGGAGACTTTTCCGCCGTGGCTCGCCACGTCCACGTCAGTTGGCTTCGGTCAATCGAGACGGTCGTCCTTCGCTCCGCCTCCACCGACACGGTGCGGAGGAGCGGCGCACAGCCTCTGATGGCCACACGAACCGCGACCTGGCCGGGTCGGCACGCATACTCCAGCGGGCCGGTGGCAGCAATGTCACGTCGCATGTCACCAATATACAAGGTAGCCCCCGCTCGCAATTGGTCCGGACACTGCAAGACGACCATGCCCAGGCTCTCGGACTCACGCCGGATTGTCTGCCAGCAAAAGATAATGGATGGAAGGAGAATCGCCACCACGATTCCCAAGACTTCCGGGCTGGGAAGGCTGCTCTTGGCCAGTGCGGCCAGCGGATGGGCTACGGGTCCCGGCATTCCCGTCTCTCGGTTGAAGGTTGATTTCACGTTCCCCTCCTACCAACTCTGGCCGTAGCGCGGCCTGGCGCGGTCCGGCTTAAATCACGGTGAAGCCGAACATCATGGCGTGATCCTCATGGGCCAGGTTGTGGCAATGGGCCACGTACCGGCCCCGAAAGCCCCGGTGTCGCCGAAATACAAGCACCTCCTCGCCTTCCGCCAGTGCTGAGGTGTCCTCTCTGGCGAAGTCCTCCGGCGCCGCCCTCCGACCGTCGCGAGAAAGCGTCTGGAACAGTTCATGGTGCAAATGCATGGGATGCACCCAGCCGCCGCCTCCATTTTCCAACACCCAAACCTCGTTGCTTCCCAGGGGGATATCCGCATAAGACTTGTGGTGATCGAAAGGTTCGTTGTTGATGGTCCACTCGCCCCCCGAGCGGTCGAGCCGCCACTCCCGCTTGGTCAGGCCATTGAGCACCGAGGGAGGCGGCAGAGGAGGAAGCGGACGCAGCTTGCGAGGAATGACGCTGAAATCGACCGCCGGTGCGTTGCCATCGATAATGAACTTCAGCATCGGCACCCCCGGCACCTGCGGCCCGTCGGGCTTGCGACCTTCGGTCATCTGCAAAATGTTGGTCAGGTAGATCGCGTCGCCGGCGGTGGTTGGGGTTCCATCTTGGTAGCGGGAGAAGTCGACGATCATCTCCCGGCGCTTGGCGTTCGCGATCTGGAACGAGTCGCGCATGAAGGGCACGGGCACCAGCCCACCGTCGCCGGCAATATGGACGAAACGCATCACCTGGTGGGCGCCTTGCAGGACGTATTGCCCTTGCACCCCCGGCGCCAACTGCGGCGTGCCGGCCATCAGCTTCAGTTCGTACCACCGGGCAACCGAGGCATTGAGAAAGCGGAAGCGATACTTCCGCCGTTTCACCGGCAGATACGGCATTGCCTTGCCGTTGACCGTGAACACGTCGCCCACGAAACCCTCGTTGGGGTAGTGGGCGAAGAAGAGCTGGCCCCAATTCTCCGGATGCGGCTCGCCGTCCTGGAGCACGCCGAAGTGTTCCCCGACCTCGGTATTGATGCCCCGGTGCCGCGCTACTCCGTCGTCAAAACTACAGTCGTACAGGGCCAGCGGTATGTCGTACGGGCCGCTGGGCAGCCGAAACCCGACCGTTTCATCGTTGGTATCGAGGCGGTCGTGAAGGTAGTACAGGGCGACGAGCCCCTTGGCCACGTTGGACCCCGTCTCGTGCATGCGGTGGTCGTGCAGCCAAAGGAACGACTGGTGCTCCCGCTCGTCGTTGTCGGGCGCCGCGTTCAGGTAAAGGTTGTCGGTATACCATTTCCCGTTCCCCTCGACGCCCCATGCGTCGGAGTACCACGAATCACCCCCTTGGCCATGCGTATGGAACGGATTGCCGTCGCTTTCCGGTGCGGTAAAACCGTTGTGAAGGTGAGACAGGGTCGAGGGGACGCCAAAATCGCCCCACTTCCCCTGCGGGTGATCGTTCTTGTTCAACAGGTTCTCGACGCGCACTAAAGCGGGCTGCCCGTAAAACGCGCGGATCAATGGCCCCGGGAACGTCCCATTGAAAAGCGACATCCAACTATCGGGCAAATGGACCGGGCCCTGCGGACCCTGGACCAGCGACGACGTGAAACTATGGGGTCTGAACAGCATCGGAATCCGGTAGTAGACCGACGGCTGCGCGAAGATCTGATGCGGGCTCCAGCCGTTGAAGTTCGGGTCCACCGGTACCGGCACGCCGTCCGGCGTGGTCCACGTCGCAGGGTTCGAGGGCAGCAGCGGCGCCGCAGTCGGGATTGGAAGCGGGTCGATGAACGGTTCCAGAATGAGCGGGCTGATTGGGTGCTCCTCGCCGGCCAGGGCGGGGGTGGGACCGAGGGCCTTCGATCCCAAGACGACCGCTCCGCCGGACAACAGTCCTCTTTTGAGCAGGGTGCGCCGGGTCATGCCTTGCCTAGGCTGGCTCATCGTGTCTCTCCCGTTGGTGGGTAAGGTTCCAGGCTTCCTGGTCGAATTGCACCGGGGGGGTTCCCGGCCGGTCAAGCACCGACCGGGAACGCCCACCGGCTCTCCCCTCTCTGCTCAAATGATGGTCCAGCCGAACATCATGGCGTGGTCCTCGTGGGCCAGGTTGTGGCAGTGGGCAACATAGGGGCCCGTGAAGGTTCTGAACTTCCGGTAGATATGCACCTCCTCGCCTTCGGCCAGTGCAACGACATCCTCTTTGCAGTAGTCCTCCGGCGCCGGCCTCCGGCCGTCGCGCGAGAGGACCTGGTGTTCTTCCTGGTGGATGTGTACGGGATGGACCCAGCCGCCGCCTCCGTTCGATATGATCCAGACCTCCGCGCTCCCCCTTGGAATATCGGCGTACGACTTGTGGTGGTCGAACGGCTCGCCGTTGATGGTCCAGTGGCCTCCCGAGCGATCCATCCGCCACTCGCGCCGCGGCAGGCTGTTGAGCACCGACCTGGGCGGGAGCGGAGGAAGCGGACGCAGTTTGCGCGGAATGACGCTGTAATCGACTGCAGGCTGGTTGCCGTCGATGATGAACTTCAGCAGCGGCACGCCCGGCACCTGCGGCCCCTCGGGCTTCCGACCCTCGGTCATCTGCAGAATGTTGGTCAGGTAGATCGCATCGCCGGCGGTGGTCGGGGTGCCGTCCTGGTAGCGGGAGAAGTCGACGATCATCTCCCGGCGCTTGGCGGGCGCAATCTGGAACGAGTCGCGCACGAACGGCGCGGGCACCAGCCCACCGTCTCCGGCAATGTGAATGAATCGCATCACCTGCTGGCCGCCCTGGAGGACCCATTGCCCCTGAACCCCCGGCGCCAACTGCGGCGTGCCGGCCATCAGCTTGAGTTCGTACCAGCGGGCGACCGAGCAATCGAGGAAGCGGAGGCGATACTTACGCCGTTTCACCGGAAGGTAAGGCATCACCTTGCCGTTGACCGTAAAAACGTCGCCCACGAAACCACTGTTCTCGTAATGCGCGTAGAACAGTTGGCCCCAGTTCTCCGGGTGCGCCTCACCGTCCTGGAGTACCCCGAAATGCTGTCCGACCTCGGTGTTGATCCCCCGGTGTCGCGCCACTCCGTCGTCGAGCAGGCAGTCGTAAAGAGCCAACGGGATATCGTACTGGCCGCTGGGCAATCGAAAGCCGCGCGTCTCGTCATTGGCGTCAAGCCGGTCGTGCAGGTAGTACAGTCCGACCAACCCCTTGGCCACGTTCGAGCCCGTCTCGTCCATGCGGTGGTCGTGGAACCAGAGGAACGACTGGTTCTCCCGCTCGTCGTTGTCGGGGGCCGAGTTCAAGTAGAGGTTGTCGCAGTACCACTTTCCATTACCCTGAATGTGCCACGAATCGAACCCATGGCCGTGCGTATCGAACGGGTTGCCGTCGCTTTCGCAGGCGGTATGTGCGTTGTGCAAGTGGGTGAGCGTCGAGGGGACGCCAAAATCGCCCCACCGCCCCTGGGGATGGTCATTCTTGTCGAGCAGGTTCTCGAAGCGCACCAGGGCGGGCTGTCCGTACCATGCCCGAATCAGCGGACCGGGGAACGTGCCGCCAAACAGCGACATCCAACTATCGGGCAAGTGCACCGGCCCCTGCGGCCCCTGGACCAGCGACGACGTAAAACGATGGGGCCGAAAGAGGATCGGAATCCGGTAGTAGGCCGACGGCGGCGTCCAGATCTGATGTGGGCCTTCGCCATTGTGGTTCGGGTCTACCGGCAAGGGCGCTCCGGTGGGCGTGGTCCACGTCGCGGGGTTCGAGGGCAACAGGTCGGTCGGGATTGGAAGCGGGTCGATGAACGGTTCCAAGATCAGCGGACTGATCGGGAACTCCTCGCCGGCCCGGGCAATTGTGGGGGCGAGGGCGTTCGACCCGAGAACGACCGCACTGCCGGATAACAGCCCGCGCTTGAGCAGTTCGCGCCGGCTAATGCCTTGCAGTTGCTGGTTCATGGTTTCTCTCCTTACGAGTTGTAGGGTGCCTGTTCCATCGCAGGAGCAAGACGCCCAGCGCACCCGTGGCCAGCAGCAAGATGCTTGTCGGCTCGGGAGTGGAGGTCAGTGTCAATGTGACGAAGCCGTTATAGCCGGAGCCATAGTCAAGGCGGAATTGGTAATCTGGCCCAAAAGCGTTCGAGACCGAAAAGAGCGAGCCATCGGGCAAGCCGGCAAACTCGCCCTCCAAGCTGTTGTCGTAGCGAAGGATGTCGAACGACTGACCGACGTCGGCCGTGCCGAGCGGCGCCAACATCAGCAGCGTCAGTTCGCCCTCGAGCACGGTGTCTTGGTAGACATGAACGAAGTCGTGCCCGCCCGCGACGCCGTTGCCGGCAAGTCCTTCGATTTCGATTTCCAGGAAAGCCTCGGAGCCGAGCAGGTAGTTGCCGAGGATCTCGGTCGTGCCGGGCGAATGGCCGGGCGCCAGTACGCCGCCCTCCTGGATCAGGTCGGCGGTGATGAAATCGGCCGCGAGGCGGCCGCCGGTTTGTGTGAGCGTGGTGTCGCCGGCGCCTCCGATGGTCGAGACGGCCAGCGTGCCCGATTGCAGCAACAGGTTGCCGCCGGCCAGCACCTCGACGGTTGGGCCGGTATAGAGCTTACCTGAGACGGCGAACAGGTTGGTTTGCGCTGCGATGCCGCCGGGCCCCTCGACCCGAAAGAAATTATTGCCGCTCGGGCTGCCCGTAACGGTGCTGTCGACGCCCGGGTCGCCAACATATCCGAGCGGAACGCCGGTGGTGGCAATCAGGAACGGGCCGACGGGACCGTCCAGGATGCGATCGTTGTTCAAGTAAGGGTAAAGGTCGCCGTTGTCGTTGGTGTAGACAATTCGCTCCCCTGCCTCGGTAACCTCAAAGACATTGACTCCGTAGGGGTGTGTGACCGTATAGGTGCCGACCTCGGGATCGTCGATGCGGATGCGAATGCGCCCGAAGGCGAAGTTGTTTCCGAATACCGCGCTCTCGTCGCCCATGAAGGCCGCTTCCTGGGCCAGCACCAGGCGCGCACTCGCACCGCCGGGCAGGTCCAACTGCGCGTCGGCCGACCACCAGAACGCCTCCTCGTCGAATCCTATGGCCATGGAATAGGGATTGTTGGGATCGGGCGGCGCGGAAATGGAATACGGTTCGGGTACGCCCGTGGCCGGATCTTGAAACGGCAGCAACTGCACGGCAACCCCGTTGGAATCCTGGAACCAGATGGGGAAGCCGCTGACCGGATCGATGGGCCCGGCGGCCACCAGGCCGCGGGCGGCTGGCGGCGGCGGGTCGGGAACGTCAAGAGTCGCATTCGCCACCCGGTTGAGCGTGACCGACTCGCTCGGGGCCAGCGTTCGATTCCACTGGAAGGCGTAGCTTCCATCATCGGTAAACGGCCCCGTGCTGCCATCCAGGTTGTCCGACGAGAATGCGATCAAGTTGCTGACGTCCGGCGATGGGGCCGCCATCCAGTGATTCGCGCCAAGCGAGACAGCCTCCGTCACGCGATAGCCTTGGCCGGTTTGCTCCGCGGTGTTGCCGGCAATTTGCGTCACGTTGTTGAACGTGTCGGCTCCAACGTCAAGATCGGCGTAGGCGAACAGTTGCAGCGTCACCGGCACCGCGCCCGCGTTCTGCAGGGTCAGGGATTGGGCCAGGCTGGAGCTGGCACTTCCCGCCGCGCCGCCGGTCAACTGGACCACCTGCGTTGCATTGAGAACGACATTGGGATCGAACAGGTCGGAGTACGCGTAGTTGGCCGTGATTGTATCGTCGCCGGCCTGGCCGTTAAGATCCTGAACGTTGGTGCTCACCAAGTCGAACGAGTTGATCAAGTCTCTCGGTCCCCCGTCCACGCCGACGTACCAGAGCATCTCCCAAACGTGGTTAACGCCATCGACGGTCCATTCAAATACGCCCGGGGGTTCGAAGAAGTCGCCTGCGTCCGGGGTGATCCACACCACGGAATTGCGATCGCTGAGTTCGAAGCTTACTCCGGCCGCCGGTACGTCCGGAAGCAACAGCGCCAACAGCGTTGCCGCGATCCACCACGGCGCGCGCCGCGCCGCGGACACATTTCCCCACGTTCGCTCACATGTTTCCATGATCGACTCCTTCGTAACAGTTAAAGGTTCAAGGTCAAAACGCGTCAGGTTCGGTTCGCATCTATCGCTATTGCGCGGGCAATGATGCAATGTTGTGTTCAGTGTGGACTCATCCCAGGGTTGCGAAGAAGGCGTCGAGCCGCTCCGGCTGGAACGACCGGTCGTCGAGCAGGTTCTCCCAGCCGGCCGGGCCCAAGCCGCGATGTGGCAGCAGTCGGACGCCCGGGCCGAGCGTCGGCTGCATGAGGCCATGGTCGGAATGGTCGTGGCCGAGCACGTGGCCCAACTCGTGCATGACAGCCGTGAGCAGGTCGATCCGGTGTACGGCGTCGCTGTCCGGCAGGGCCGCCAACTCGCCATACCGGCCGCCTGGCTGGAAGTCGGCATCGGTCGTATTGAGATGCCATCCGAACCCTGCCGCGTTGTGATCGATCAAGATCGTGTTGCCTACCGTCCGGCCCAGCAACAGGCCGGGCAAGTCGACAATCCGTACCTGGAACGCCACGCCTTCCAACTCGGCCGGCATACGCAGGACCGCCTCCTCGACGATCGGCTGCAAGGCGGCCTGGGAGATGGGAGTTGGGAGTTGGAAGTTGGGAGTTGGGGCGTAGGCGGCGTGGAAGGCCGCCGGGGCGGGTGCGAAGTTCCCCACCAGCACCTGCCCCCACTCGAGGGTCGGGTTCCAGCGAGTCCATTTCGCGTTGATGAAGCTGTCGCCGTTGGACGCACCGACCCACC
>JAVEUP010000212.1:0-13168 GCA_034005525.1 Thermoguttaceae bacterium
GGCGTGCGGAAATACTTCGTCGAGACCAAGCGGCCGTCGATCAACCTGAAAGAAGACCCCGAGCCCGCGTATCAGCTTCGCCGCTATGCGTGGTCGGCCAAGCTGCCGCTGTCGGTGCTCACCGACTTCGAGGAGTTCTGCGTCTACAACTGCCGCGTCCGCCCGCAGAAGACCGACAAGGCGTCCAAAGAGCGGGTGCTGTACATCACGTGGGACGAGTACCTCGACCGCTGGGACGAGATCGCCGACATCTTCTCGCGCGACGCCATCCTGCGGGGCGCGTTCGACAAGTACGCCGAGTCGAAGAAGAAGCGCGGCACCGCCGAGGTCGATGAGGCGTTCCTCAAGGAGATCGAAGGCTGGCGCGAGGTGCTCGCCCGCAACCTCGCCCTGCGCAACCCCGCCCTGTCGCAGCGCGAACTGAACTACGCGGTGCAGAAGACGATCGACCGGATCATCTTCCTGCGCATTTGCGAGGACCGGGGCATCGAGCCGGCCGACCGGCTGCGGGCTGTGACCAACGGGCCCCACCTCTACGGCCGGCTATGCCAGCTTTTCCGCGCCGCCGACGACCGGTACAACTCGGGCCTGTTCCACTTCCAGCGGGAGAAGGGCCGGCCGGAAGACCCCGACGAATGGACCCTCGACCTGGCCATCGACGACAAGCCGCTGAAGGACATCATCACCGGCCTCTACTACCCCGACAGCCCCTACGAGTTCTCGGTCCTGCCGGCCGACATCCTCGGGCAGGTGTACGAGCAGTTCCTCGGCAAGGTGATCCGGCTGACGAAGGGGCACCAAGCCCGCGTCGAGGAAAAGCCGGAAGTGCGCAAGGCGGGCGGGGTCTACTACACGCCCACGTACATTGTCGACTACATCGTGGCGAACACCGTGGGCAAGCTGCTCGAGGGTAAGACCGCCTTCGACGTAGCCGCGCGCACCAAGGCCTGGCGCCCGGCGAAGCAGGGCCGGCCGCTGACCGTGCTCGACCCGGCCTGCGGCAGCGGCTCGTTCCTCATCGGCGCCTACCAGTACCTTCTCGACTGGTACCGCGACTGGTACGCCGCCCACGACCCCGACCACTGGCTCCGCCTCAAAGACCCCACCATCTGCGAGACGGTGGCCCCTGCGGGCATGCCTCCCACCCCGGCAATCCAAAATCCCAAATCCAAAATCCAAAATGGAAGCACCTTCCGCCTCACCACCTCCGAGAAGAAGCGCATCCTGCTGGACCACATTTTCGGCGTGGACATCGACGCGCAGGCGGTCGAGGTGACGAAGCTTTCGCTGCTGTTGAAGGTACTCGAAGGCGAGACCCGCGAGACGCTTCAGCGTCAGCTCTTCGCCCGCGAGCGTGCCCTGCCCGACCTGGGCAACAACATCAAGTGCGGCAACTCGCTGATCGGCCCCGACTTCTACGACGGCCAGCAGCTCGGCATGTTCGACGAAGAAGAACTCCTCCGCATCAACGCCTTCGACTGGGACGCCGAATTTCCGGCCATCATGCAAGGCGGCGGGTTTGATGCCGTAATCGGGAATCCGCCCTATGTGTTCGGACGGGACTGGAATGCTCTAAACATCAGCCCGAATGTCAAGTCATATTTGGCCTCCCACTACGGGACATCACCGTATCAAATGGACATGTTCTCGATATTCATGGAGAAGGCGTTTTATCTGGCTCGCGACGGCGGCCGGATCGGACAAATTGTGCCGAACGTCTGGCTCACAAATACCTATTCCTCGACCACACGTGCGTACTACTTAGCTCGCGCTACTGAGCTGCGATTGCTCGTCCCGCCTCCGCGCGTGTTTCCCGGCATTACGGTTGACACAATCGTTTACGTCCTTGAAAAGGGCAATTCCCCCTCCGACTGGATCATCGTGGAACGGATGCCCTCGCCGCACACCATCGAACCCATCGGGCAGTTTCAGACACAGCAGTATCTTAGTGGCAAACGTCCAATCTCGACTGCCGTAAGCCCCGACGCATCAACTCTCCTTGATCGGCTGCGTCAGGAAAACCCGAAACTCGGAGAGATAGCCAGTATCACCCGAGGGGTCCATCCCTACCGCACAGGTGGGTACGGTCAAACCGCGTTCGGTTCTGGTCCGCAAACGAAAAGAGACGTTGCCGAGCGACCGTATCATCAGAAGGCCCCGGCCCTTGGCTGTCGACCGTTTATTTACGGGCGAGATTTGCGGCGCTACGGTACGCTGAAGCCCGGCGACTACGTGAAATACGGGCCTTGGTTAGCGGAGCCGAGAGATCCGGCTTTCTTTCAAGGGCCGCGCATTTACTCGCGCAAGATCCTTGCGGATCGCCTCATCGCAACAATGGAATCTGGCGATTCCGTTGCAGACCAACAGGTGTATATAACCCGTGTTGTGCATGGCGCAGTTGCGCCGGAGTACGTCCTCGGTATTTTGGCGAGTCGCCTTACCGCGTTTTTTATTCGGGCCTATTTCGACGAAGCAACAAGCGCATTTCCACAAATCAAGGTACGGCAACTTCGCGAACTGCCCATCCGCACGGCCGACTCTCGTGATCGGGCAGATATAGCAGGGCACGACCGCATGGTGGAACTGGTTAATTTGATGCTGGCGCTGCAGCGCCAGCTTACAGAGGCGACAACGGGTCACCAGCAGACCGCCCTGAAGCGGCGGATCGACGCTACCGACGCCCAAATCGACCGCATGGTGTACAATCTATACGGATTGACGGACGACGACATCCGCCTCGTCGAGGAGGGAACCGGGCGACGAAGCTACCGAGAGACGTCGTCATCGCAGAAGAGAAGCTGACAGGGTATCTGCCGGCTTGGCGTGCTCGGGATGACACGAGGCATGACCATGGACCTGTATTCTGAGGTCGCCCTGATGCGCGATCTGCCCGAACAACGACTCTGGCGCGGCGACGTCGCCACCGTCGTCGAAAAGCTTCCGGCAACCGAAGCCGGCGGCGGCGATGATGGTAGCTTCTTGACAAGACTTCGATTGGCTAGAGTGGTAGCATGAGCAAAGCAGCCTTCGCCGATATACGCATGGAGGCGTACAAGAGCTTTTTCGACCACGCATGGGCTAAGTACATTCTTGATCTGGTCGATGCGACCAAACTCGACCAGCCGGTGTTCGATCTGTGTGCCGCTTGGCGCGGGGCTGCGAACACGCATTTACTGCCCTGGCTCCTTGCAACTCAAGTGCAAAGCGCCATTGAGATGCGAGTTGATACATCAGAGCCGTTTGGGAAGAAGTGGGTGTCGCTTGTGAGAGACAGGCTCGTATCGGCAATGGGTGACTCCCTGCGTCACATGCAGCGCAAGAGGCTGCAGGAGGCTCTCGACAAGCTCTTCTATGAGATTGACGCAGTTCCTAGTCGGGACGCTGCCTCTCCCGATGGCGAGGAGATGTGGCGAGAACTATTTCAGAATTCTGAGTTTCGATTCGCGATTCTCGGCTCCCAACGTATGTGCTATGCGTCGGTGTACTACGCCTATGAAGACTTTTTGGCTCGTTGCGTTGGACTAGCCCGGCGTGAATCGCATTACAGGATGCCGAGGCGAGCGCAGTTTGAGAAACACTTTCAAGACGCCTTGGGGGAACCGCTATGCAGCTTGTGCTGGACCGACACGAAGGTGAATCAAGCCCGCCTCGCCCGGCATGCATTGGTCCACAACGGCGGTCGGGTTACACACGAGTTGAAAAGCGAAGGTCATCCCTTTGAAGTGTGCGACGGTGAAATCCAAGTGATGGCTTCCAATACAAGCGACCTCTTCCATGTGTTGAAGGATCGTGCGACGACACTAACCAAGGCTTGTATCCGACACCCAAACATCACGTGATGCGCCGCAGAAACAGCTCTCCACTGCGTATCTGGGTCAAACCGGGAATCGCGTCGTTCCGACGTATTGCGCGACGACATGTCGCGAGATGTTGGGTTCTTGGGCCCAAATGCCACTTCGCGACATTTCTCGCGCCATTGTGTCGCGGATTGCCCGCGCCGCCGAACCGTGAACGAGTACCCGGCCCACGAACCTACGCTGGGCGGCGTGCAAACCCCGCTGCGGAGAACCTCGGTGCGAGGTGGGTTGACAGCGGGGTGGGCGGCTTGCCATACTTGGGGTGTGGAACCAGCGGCGTCATGTATCTTTCCCCCGCGGGCGGCATACGGGCCGGACCCAACGAGCCGGTCGCGAGCAACTGTGGCCCCCGGGGGCGGAGCACGACGAGCCGCAAGGTCGCTCGGACGAACCATCGCTTGCCCCCACGTCGCCGACCGTTGCCGCCCCGGCGTTCGCCGCCCGCCAAACGTCCCGGCCGCCCGGCTCGAAGATCGCTCCGTAGGAACCGCGTAATTGATGAGTCAAGCCTCCCACCCCCGTACGAACGCCGGATACCATGTCGTAAGGGACTAGCAATGCCTCGCCCCCCAAAGTTTCTCGACTTTCACCTTTCGCTCACAGCGGAACTTGATGCCATCCGAGACCGATTGGCACAGCTAGTCGGACATCGGTTGAGATCTGGGGAGCATCGGGAATCCGCGTTGAGGATGACGTTGCGTCGGCACCTGCCACCGTCACTTGTGGTGGGCCGGGGGTTCATTGTTACGAAGGACGAGGCATCGAGGCAGATCGACGTTTTGGTAGTTGATGGGACTCGGCCATGCCTTTACCGTGACGGTGATTTGCTGGTGGTTACGCCCGATGTGGTGCGAGCGATCGTCGAGGTGAAAACAAGTGCATCGCTTACCAGTCGGGATCGAAGACGCCCCGAGATCATCACCCACTTGGTCACGTTGGCCCGAAACGGAGCGCTATGTGAGGGTGCCCTGAACGAGTCGAACGATCAACGGAAGGTGTGGACCGGGATCTATATTTACGATGATGCTCCCCATCCCGAGGAGGCAGTCCTGGAGGCTGTAGCTGAAGCTAAGCGGCAGACTGACCATTCCGTGAACTGTATCGCGTTCGGAAAACGGCACTTCGTTCGGTACTGGAGCAAGGAAGAGCTTGCAAGAGGCGCGTTGAGCGTGCATCCCAATGGCCCGGTTTGGCACGCTTACGACTTCGGAGCCCCTGAAAGGGCAGTTGCTCCGTCGTACTTTCTCGGCAACCTCATCGACTCAGTTTCCTATGTTGACCGAATTGAGAGCAGTTTTGCATGGTTCCCCTTGATCGGAGGCAAAGAGCAGTACCGTACAAGCGTTCTATTCGAGGACGGACTCAACATTGGGACATACTGAGCGTTGGTCACTCAAGCAGGCAGTACAGGGCCACACACCAATGGCAATCGCGTTCGATAATGACTTCACCAAACAGTGGCTTGCCCGCAAGGGGCCGGCAAAGGTGTTCGGAAGGGATGTAGATACGAGGGAAGCGCTGAGCGATCCCGACGCCGTCGACTGGTTTGACCGGATTTGGGAATCCAGCCTTCGGCGAGCGGTCGAGCAGGCCAGCCCGTGCGACAGCGACTTCGTGCGCAGCAAAGTGCCCCACTACGCCCAGAGCTTCATCGACGAGTCAGCTCGGCATCGAGAATTCACGTTCGCCAACTGCTTGTTCATCTGCCAGCTTCCCAACTCGCGGACCTGCGACCAGCTTTGGTTCATTCCGTCGGCCAGCGCCGATCCACGAACATTGTACGTCAGGTTCGCGAAGGTCCCGATCAAGGAGGCATTCGACGAGTTGGCGGCGAAACTCGCCTGGAAGCCCGAAGAACTGGGCGAGAAGATACTGCTCGATTTCATGGAGACGGTCACGCGCGAATCTTACCGGGCCGCGTCCGCCGACGGCAATGAGGGCGAGCAGTGACAGTGACAAGAAATCGGAGTGAACCCGTGGACCCTTTAGTCGAACGGACCGTTCATCGTTTTCGCTTCCTCAAGTGCCTGTACGAAGCAACACGAGGATGCGAGTTGGTGCATGTGCCCCGCGCAGAGGTCATGCAGGCGGCTGGGTTGTCGGAGGAAGATTTCAAGGCTGCGTTCATCTACTTGATGCATGAGGGAGTCGTTGACGGCACCCGAGGCAGCGCTTGCCTGACCCACGCGGGCGTCGTGGAGGTTGAAGCGGTTCTACGCCAGCCCAACAAGCCTACCGAGCACTTTCCCGTGAATATGATCCACATCGAGCAGATGACTCATTCGCAGATTCAACAGGGTACGACGGGCAGTACGCAATCTGGGGTATCCATGCCGTTCGACGTGGTAGCGGTAGCCGAGTTTCTCCTCGAACTGAAAGAGCAACTTCCGCGGCTTGGGTTGTCCGGTGAAGAGCACGCCGCGGCCCAGAGTGACGTCGCCACCATTGAGGCGCAGCTATCGTCGCCCCGGCCGAAGCCCGACATCATCAACGAGTCGCTGCGGTCAATCAGGAAGATCGCCGAGGGCGCCGTGAGTAGCGTGGCGGCTTCCGCGATTATCGCGGGAATAGCAAAGCTGTTTGGCATGTGAAGACAACCGGTACTTCCTGGTCGGTTGAGTTGACGGGGACGGGTCGGGAGTCTTTACCCTGCACCGATCCCACCGTTCCCCGCGCAGCAGGCCCCTGGCCCGCCCACGAGCGGGGGCTGTGAGGTGCCGGTTTCTCATGGACGATCTGGTGCACGAGGACCGGAAGCAGGCTCACGCCGGCCAAGACCGGGTAATGCGAGCGGTCATTTCTGCCGGTCAGTATGGGGCGTGGCTGAGGCTGATCGACCAGAACGCGAAATGGCGTGTGAGGATCGAACACAACACGACCAGGCCCGAGTGATCGTCGGTGACAAGCGTGGGGAGATACAATGGTCGGCACCATGACTAGGAGATGCCGCGGCCATTGCCATGAAAGTCGACGAAATTCCTCGGCTGGAAGCACAACGGAACATAAGTACCGGCGTTGGCACGACACCACGGGCGATTTGCTTTGCCCCAAAAGTTGTCATATATTTGAGGTATTGGCGAATCTCTACCTTAAAGGTGGTACTATGGGAGCGCGTTACATCGTCTGGGTAACCGTTGGCCTTTTGACGGGTTTACTTTTCATGGGCGGTCGAAGGATTGCCACTATGGAGGTCGGCACCTCCGAGGACTCTACTGGCGTGCGTGAAATGGAGGCCGGCACTTCGGAGGGCTCTACTGGGGCCCGCGAAGGCGAACAGGTTCCTTGTAGTTTGGAATGGAACCAGTTGACGGATCGTATGGTTGAGGGGTGGCTGGAGTCCCAGCGGAAGGGAAGGGATGGATTGGAGTTCTGGATCAACTGGAAGAAAGCGGGGTGGGTAGATGAACCGCAGCAGTTATCTGAAATCGCGAGCCTCGCTGGTCGACAGGATTTCGTACCGTTTCGACTCTATGCGGTTTCGGATTATGAGATTGTGGATGCGCCCAATGTTTACACCCGCGTGGTTCGTATCCATCACGCTACCAAGGGTGGCTTCCCGGTCGTTAACATCTACGAATTCAGTGTTTGCTATTGGCGGGAGGGAATCCTCGGAATTCGCCGAAGGTGATTGTACGGGAAGCGGCCCGCCCGCAGTGTCGGCCCCGGGGAAGACCTTGGGTCAGACCGGGATCAGGGATTAGCGAGCCGTCTTTCCCGCCCTTCAGCAATGTCCCGCCCGTGCCCAGTACGTGGCTGGTTCAACTGGTTCTCTTTCGAGTACTGCCACAGGGCTCGATCCAGCGCGCGCATGTCAACACCGGCTGTCGCTGCAATGTCGCGGAAAAACGCGACGTAGCGCTGCCAGAATGCGAAGGAATACGGAGCGGGCATGGGCAGTGATACGGACCAGGGCGCCCGGTAATCGAGGATCGGGTAGGGGTCGGCGTGGAAAGCGTGGAGAATCACCGACGCCATGGGCCAGCCGACACCGTCGAGCAGCGTGAGGCTCTCGATTCGCGATCGCTCGCACTGGGCGGCCAAAGCAAAGCTCGTGATCTCGGCCACGTAGGCCTCCGAGTTCTTGCGGACGTGCCCCGCGCTCGTGGCTACCGTCTTCGCATGCGTTGGCCAGCATTGAGCGCGCCGCCGAAGCGGGGAGGGACCATCCAGGCCCATGGCTTGCCTTCCGGGTGGCGTGCGAACTCCACTGCGGAAAACGTCGGTGGGGGCGGGTTGACAGCGGGGCAGGAGAACTGGGGCTGTTGACACCGCCCCCCGCGTGTGATATCAGTGACGGTAACCGTTCATCGGGGGACTGTCGCATGTTTCGCGGCACAAAGGGCGTCTTTGCCCAGTAATCCCCGGTTTCCGCCGCGAAAATGGGACTGTCCCCTTCGCTTGGAGTGGAGAAGACTGCCCGCGCCGCCCCGTGAACGGTTGCCAGTGATGATGCGTTCGATGGTACAAAACAACAGGAAGAGAGGTGCGATACGATGAAGACGCAGTTGAATCTCAGCCGTCGGAACCTTCTGAAACGCAGCGCCGCGCTGGGCCTGACGTGGTCCGTGCCGATGGTGGTGCCCGGGCATGTGCTGGGCAAGGGGGCGCCGGCGCCGAGCGAGCGGATTACGCTGGGCGTGATCGGGTACGGCGGGCGGTGCGCGCTGATCCTGCCGCACTTCCTGGCGTTCGATGACGTGCGGTGCATTGCCGTTTCGGACTGCCGGGTGAACCGGCTCGCCGCAGCAAAGCATGCCGTCGACACCCACTATGGCAACGAAGCTTGCGCTGCTCATGCCGACTTCCGCGAACTACTGGCCCGGGCCGACGTGGACTCCGTGCTCATTGCCACCGGCGACCGCTGGCACGCGCCGCTGTCGATCCTTGCTGCGAAGGCAGGTAAGGACATCTTCTGCGAGAAGCCCGTTTCCATGACCGTGGGCGAGGGCCGCGCCCTGGTCGACACGACGGTCAGTTACGGCACCGTGTACCAGGCGTGCCACCAGCGCCGGTCGGTCGCCCCCTACCGCTTCCAGGCCGAGGTGGTCCGCAAGGGCATGATCGGCGAGGTCCACACGATTATCTGCCAGGTTTGGGAGGGACCCACTGTCGCCTACCGGGAGCCGACTCCCGTACCGGAGGGCTTCGATTACGATATGTGGCTTGGCCCCACGCCGTGGCGACCATACAACGAAGCCTACGTCCGAGGGTGGAACTACTTCTGGGACGTCGGCGGCGGCCCGCTGATCGGAATGGGCTGCCATTATACCGACCTTGCCCAGTGGGCCTTGCTCCGCGACGACACGGGCCCGGTCGACTACGAGGGAACGGCCACGTGGAAGGCCGACGCCTACAGCGAAACGCCGGTCACCGCCGAGTGCACCTGCACGTATGCCGACGGCATCAAGATCCTCCTCCGCTCCAGCGGCACCTTCGCCGACCGGTACATCCGTTTCGTCGGCTCGGAAGGCTGGGTGCAAGTGGACGACCACACCAACGCCGTGACCACCTATCCCGAGTCGATCCGGCGCGACGCGAGCATTACCGCGCAGGGCTACGCACAGACCGGCGACCACGTACGAAACTGGCTCGACTGCATCAAGTCGCGCAGCCGGCCGATTTGCCATCCCGAAAGCGCGCACCGCGCCAACACCATCTGCCACGCGGTGAACATCGGCCTCCGCCTCGGCCGCTCGCTGAAGTGGGACCCGCAGGCCGAACGCTTCCTCGACGACGACCAAGCCAACGCCAAGCTCCACCGTGCCTTGCGCCCGCCGTGGACCGTGTAACGGGGACGCCAACGTTTGGCTTTGTGACGTCGCGGATTCGAACGCCACCGTGGATGCGGTGCTTACGAAGCTTTCAGCGTTCCCTGTTTCAGGAAGTGCTCGAATCCGGCTTGGTCCAGATGGCCGCGATACATGAGGTGCGTTCGAAGCGAGATAATATCCGCTTCTCGTGCCGGTTCATCGTCCCTGTTCGACGGCATCAGCATGCGGGCCTTCGACTCGGCGTGTTCGAACACGAGGCAATGCGGCTCGACACTCGTACGTGCCTCGAATCCCAAATCGACAAGCAGTTGCCGAAGCTGAAGATTGGTTGGCTGCATGAGGATAGCTCCTTCACCCTTCCCGGTATAGTCGTTTAAGCGACAACTCGCGAAAGCGGTCAATCGATTTGACGGTAATCTTGCTGGACCATGGTATTCGGATCGTCGTGGTCTTCCGGTCTGGATCGAGCCCTTCTAACACGTCATCAATGTGCTGACGGACGTCCGTCCAGTAACCTCTGTGTCGCACAGCATCGTAGAGTACGAGGATAAAAGGAAGCTTCTGAGCTTCCCAGTACCAGTAGTGCAGGTGCCGCGTCGCGATGGCTGGACAGATGGCAAACTCCGCCTTGGTGTCCAAGTGGTCGGTAGCTTTCAGTTGGAAGCGAACTTCGCCGTTCTCAATCTCTCCAGTCTCCGGCGAGAAGTGGAACATCGTTGCATCGAACCCGTACTCGCGCCGTGTCGCCGGAACCAGTTGGTGGCCTCGCTCAAGTACCTTCCGCTCCAGGAAGTTGAGGCTCATCTCCTCGATGACGTGCTCACGTGTGCGATGCGCGTGCTCTCCACTCCAATCGAATGGAAACATTCGTCAGCCCCCAAGGAACTAAGAACCACGATCCCGCAATTCATCTGCAGTTATCCCCAAACGCTGGCTCGGCCAAGCAATGATACCGTAATTGCGAAGGTTCGTGCCAGCCCAACTTTGGCGGCAAAGGGGTTGCGCATACATCCCCTATCGCAGGGGGGCTTCACTGGGCTGGGTGATCTCTTCTATGCCGTGGTTCGGTCTTTCTCGCCTTTTCCCTTCCTGACGGGGCGACCGCGTGAAACGCCGAGACCTGCTGGAGCATCTGGCCGTACACGGCTGCCGTTTCTACCGTGTAACGGGGAACCTCACACAAACGGCGTTACGCCGGGCATGGCAATGGGATATTGGCCTTCTTCGTCGGGCATGACCGGGGGTTCGGCGTCCCAGGAATACTCCTTGGGGGCCAAGAGCAACTCGGAGTTGATCGCTTGGTCCCAGGTAATCGCCTGGCCCGTGTAATCGACCATGCGGCCGAGGATGCCCAGCATGGTGCTGGTGGCCATGTAATGCCCGTCGTTGACCGGTTTACCGTCGCGGATGGACTTGAAAAGGGCCACGTGTTCGAGTTCGTACATGTTGCCGCCGGGGCCGTCGTAGCGCCACTCGGTTTCGCCGGTGATGCGGTTGCCCAGGATATCGGCCTCACCCTTCGTACCGATAAAGATGTCGGAAACGTCGCGATAGGCGCCTTCCTGCTGGCGGCAATAGGCATAGACGCGGGCGCCGTTTTCGTACTCGTACACAACGGCGTGGTGGTCGTAAATGTTGCCCCACTTAGGCATCTCGGTTCGCACCTGGCGCCCGCCGAGGCCCCACGCGCGCACGGGCGGCTTGTCGCCCATGGCCCACGACGCCTTGTCAAGGCTGTGAACGTGCTGCTCGGTGTTGAAATCGCCGGAGAGCCAGTCGAAATAGTACCAGTTGCGCATCTGGTACGTCATTTCCGTATCGTCGGGTTGGTGCCCGCGATGCCATAGACCGCCGGTCAGGTAGGTTTCCTGCAGGCACAGTACGTCGCCGATGGCGCCGTCGAGCACTTGCTGCATCGTGGCGCAAACTGCCGGATTGTACCGGAAGCAGAAGCCGGAGACGATGCTCAGCCCTTTCTGGCCGGCCGCCTCGGCGCTGGCCATAATGCTGCGGACGCCGGGTGCGTCGACGGCCATGGGCTTCTCGCAGAAGACGTGCTTGCCGGCATCGATGGCTGACTTCAAGTGCTGTGGCCGGAAGTGCGGCGTCGTAGCCAGCAGGACCACGTCGACCCCGCTGTCGATCACCTTCTGGTAGGCGTCGAAGCCTGCGAAGCAGCGATCGTCGGGCACGTCGACCCGTTCGGGGTCCCGCTTCTTCAATGCCGCGAGCGAGCCTTCCACCCGTGCGTCGAAGGCATCGCCCAGGGCGGTGATCTTGGTGTTCGGATCGGCCGCGAGCGCGTTCACCGCGGCGCCGGTGCCGCGCCCGCCGCAGCCCACCAGGCCCACCTTCAAAACGTCATCACCCGCGGCATGGGCGCTCCGGGCGATGGGAAGACTGCTGGCCGCCGCGGCCAACGTCGTGGCCTTCAGGAAGCTGCGGCGGGAGGTGCGGGTGGAAGTAGCAGACTTGGAATCGTGCGACATGGTATGCTCCAAACGGGGGATACTGGGCGGGACAACGGAAAAACCGGCGCGTGAGGCAACCGTTTTCATCCGTTCATCAGCATAATGGGTTTTCCGCCCTGCCGCAAGCCGCTTGGCCGGCCGGGTCTTCCAGCGCAGGGAGGAATCTGGGCGTCGCCTCGGGCATGACAACGATCGACTTCGGCGAGGTGGGGCAGGCGACCTGGCACGCGCCGCACCCCGTGCATTTCTCGGGATCGGCCTTGGGCAAGGTGATGTATTCCACCTCATCGAACTGGATCTTAATGGCCTCGTAAGGACACCGATTCTCACACACGGAACACTCCTTGTCCCATCCCAGTAGGCAATGTTCGAAGTCGACCAAGGCAATGCCAATGGCCTTTCGCTTCTTATCGGGCAGCGAAAGCCGCTCAATCGCGCCGCTGGGACACACCTGGGTGCAGGCATGACAATCCTCGCTGCAGTAGGTCGTGTCGATGCGCAAGAGCGGCGTCAGGAACGCCCCGATACCGCCCTCGCCGAGGTCGGCGTGCAGCACACCGGTCGGGCATGCGCGAACGCAGTTGCCGCAACGCACGCACAAGCCGCCGAACTGATCCGGCCCAGCCGCGCCGGGCGGACGGAGCGGGCCGTGCGCTTCCTCAGCGGCGCCGGCCGGCCGGCGCGTCAGCCAACCACCGGTCGCGGCGCCCAATCCGGCCGCCACCGCACCCAGCCCGACCGACAGCACCGTGCGGCGCACCAGTGCCGGCTGTCCGGGAAAGGCTGCCTCAGTCTTGCCGGGCTTCTGGAAGGGCCGCCAGCGTACGGTTGCCGCCAGCATGTCTTGCGACGCGCCCAGCGGGCACAAGCGCCGACACCACAGGTTCGGCGCGACGAGGCTCACGACCACGACAACGGCCAGCGCCGTTCCGGCCAGGGCCTCCGGCCAGCCGGGGACCTGCCGGGCCAGGCCGAACAGGGCGGGAAACATCGCCAGCGGATCGAGCCACAACGCGAGCGGATAGCCCAGCGCCGCCGCGCCCAGCGTGAGCAGTGCAATCCACTTGCC
>JAVEUP010000396.1:0-3192 GCA_034005525.1 Thermoguttaceae bacterium
CACCGGCTTTGCCAACGCGAAATGGACGCGGTGGAACCCGAGCCTCGAGTTGGTCGACGTCATGGCCGCCGACTTCACCGGCGACGGCAAGGCCGATATCGCCGGCCGCGTCGCCACCAGCGGCGACTGGTGGGTGGCCGAGTCCACCGGCAACGGCTTCACCAACGCGAAATGGACGCGCTGGAACCCGACCCTCGCGTGGGGTCGGGTACTGGTGGGTAATTTCGCACCCGCCCATGACGATGAGGTGTCGGACCCCAGCGTCGGTTTCACGCTCGTCTCGTGGTGGGAAGATATTGGCGATGAGGCCTGGAGCGACGGCGTCAACGAACTCGATCAGGCGGGGTTCCCGAGCGTCCAGTTCGTCACTTTCCGATTCGTTGACGAAAACACCGGGACGATCCTGCCATTGCCGCACGAGAAAATCCCGTCGATCGAAGGAATCGAGGTTGGAATCGCACGTGCAAAGGAGCTTGGCAAGTCGATTACGTGGAGTACCTTCGTCGAACTACCCGATTTCTCCTGGCGTGGGTACTTGACCTTCGACGAGCCCTCCGCCGACGAATTCTTCCAGGGCTATACCGAGTACGTGGTCGACGTTGCGATGCGGGCTGAATTGCTCGGCGTCGATCGAGTCGTCGTGGGGAGCGAATTGGACGGGATCGCGGGTGATCCCGCCCATTTGCATCGTTGGGATGGCTTCCTGAACGCCGTCGACTCCGTGTTTTCCGGCGATCTCGGGTATGCCGCGAATTGGGACCGCTATAACGATCCCAACATCGCCGCGGCCATTTGGAACCACGACGCAATCGACTTCATGGGAGTCGACGCGTATCCCCCGGTGGCGCTTACCGAAGAGGCCAACCCGATTCAGGCCTTTCCCGATGAGACATTCATTGCGCTGATGCAGGGCCGTTGGTCCACGTTCCTTGACGAAGTCAGCAGCTTCGCCGCGCAGCAAAAAGGCGGGCGAGGAATGCCGGTTGTACTCACGGAGGTGGGCTTCAGCCCGAATAACCTGACGACCACCGCGCCCTGGGACGGCAACGTCACCGAAGTGCCGGATCCCTATGAGCGGGTGAACGCCTACGAGGCCCTGTTGCGCGCCACCGAGGGGCGAGGAGACCAGATCCGCGAAGTCCTCGTCTGGCACTGGGATATGCCGGGCACCACCGGCAGCCCGTACCTGCACAACGCCAACGAACCGGCCGGCGCATTCCTGGCGTCCTTTGTGTCGCAATCGAATGTCTCACAGGTCACCCAAGCCTTTAGCTCCGGCGGCCGGTTGGGCGAGCTGCCAGCCCGCCCCGGTACCGACACGGTCCACCGCAGCGACCTACTCATCGCCGTCATGCATGAATCAGGCCACGTGCCCGGGCACGATCACGCCGAGAGCGGCCCCATGGAACCGGCCCTTGCCCCCGGCTTACGGTGGCTGTCCGACCTCGATGCGATTTCACCCCTCGCCGATGAGCCCGCCCTGCTGGCCGACGGCGCCCTCGAGCCCGCCCGGCTCGACGCCTATTTTGCGACGCTGGGGTGAAATGCACGGCGTGCCAATGTAGCAGGCACACGCCGCTGTGCCGTCGCCAATGTAGCAGGCACACGCCGCTATGCCGTCCCGCCGGCGACGCAGTCGGAGTCCGGAGTTCCTCATTTCCGGATCATCCGACGGATGCGTAGGTTCCGGTGTAGGCGCCGAGAACGCGCAGAGAAGGGCCGGAGGCACTCCGGGGATTGCTCGTCGATTCGATAGGACCGGCGAGGAAGAGTTTGGTCACAGGGTCGGAACTGCAACGACTGCGTGCCGAAGGCACTGCCCTAAATCAGCCCGGGGTGAAGCGGCGTGAGTGGAGCGAACGCCGCGTAACCCCGGGGCTTGTGGGGCAAAATTGCCGGAGCCCCAATCGGGGCGGCCCTAAACGCGGGGCATGGCCGCCAGGACCACCCCGATGGGGTTATGGCGGTGTTTGGCGTCGTATCCCGGGGTTTCGCGACGTTCATTCCTCACGTGGCTCCACCCCGGGCTGGATTAGGCACGTCCCTTCGGGACTATTAGCCGGTTGCGCGCCGCCCACGTTCGCCTGTCTTCCCGCCTAACGAACCCACTTTCTCCACGCGCCTTACGCAATAGCCGGAAGTTCTCATTTCCTTTGCGACTTCGCGGCTTTGCGTCTTGGCGTGAGATTCAAAACCCACCAACTTTTCACGCAAAGGCGCAAAGCCGCCAAGCCGCCAAGAGTACGGAAAGACAGAGCGAGAAAGCATCGGCCGGAAAGCGCATGGCTTCATACGCACCGTCTGCCGCGGCGCTTGATCGTTGCGTTCCAGTCGCGAAGGCCTTCCTGAAAACAGCCTGGGATGGAGCCGAAGCGACTGGAACGAGCAAAGGCGCAACCCCAGGGCGCGAGAAGCGTAGAAAACGGAGTACCGAAGGGATAACCCGAACTGCAAAACTTGCCCCCAATGCCACGACCCCTCCTGCATGGTATAGCACAACTACCCCACCCCTCTGCCCCCTAAAATATACGGCCATTCCACCAATTCGTGTTGACATCCTTCCGCGGGCGATTAAAATCTTCCCTTAGCTACTGATGCTTGCACCCTGCCTGATCGGCTGGGTGGGCAACCGGCGGCCATGGGAAACGCGACAAACGAGCGAGGTTCATTTCTAAACCGGGAAGGAAACGCCATGTTGAGTACGCTTCTGGGGACTGCTGCACGTCGTCGGACCAAGCATCGTGATAAGGCACATCGGAACCTCACCTATAACCGCCGCATCACGTTCGAACCGCTGGAGGAACGGCGACTGTTGAGTACAACTCTCACTTTTTCCAAACCCGGCATGGCTGTGTATGATTGGATTAGTGATGATGCGGGTTCTTCAAGTGCGGGCTCTCAGTGGGGCGAGCATGGGGGCATTCGTATTGGTGACAACGATCTCGTCGGAGTGTCAGAGCCGGTCTATCGGTTCGACATTCCCCGCTTTACGACCATCGAGTCCATCCAAGTCTCGGTACACTGCAAGGAGTACAATTCTGACGGCGGTGGAACCGATCTGTACATTGGCCCGGGCGGGTATGGCTTTATAATACTTGCTGCTCTCACCCCAGGAGACTCTGGCGCCACACTCAACTTCCAAAGAACGACTCCCTCTGAGATTAATGCGTGGCTCCAAAGTAGCCCGGACCC
>JAVEUP010000035.1:0-50909 GCA_034005525.1 Thermoguttaceae bacterium
GCGCGTTTGGCCGTGGCAAGGTACCTCGTCGAAGGCGACATGCATCGCGATACCGACGAAGGTAGGGCGAAAGCGGTTGCCTATCTCCGGCCTCTCGTCGGCGACGAGAATCCAGCGATCCGTGAGCATGCTCTCTGGCTCAACGCCCAGGCGCGGAGAGTGACTGGCAAAGAGTGTAAGCGCATCCTACGCGAAATCCTGCAAGTGAATCCAAAGAGCCAGTACGCCGATGTCCTGTGGCGTATTGTTCATCCGTCTTCTAAACGACCTCATCAACCCGGTGAAGCCGTCGAAGAGCAACCGTTGGCCACGGAACCGAAAGCGACGAGTCCGGTACCCCTGGACCTCGATCGGCGTTCGCTGGCCGGCCTGCCGCCCGGCGCGGCCGCGCTGTTGGAACAATGGCAAACCGCGATGGCTCGGCGCGACGTCGACGGCGCCCTTGCATGCCTGTCGGAGGACTTCGTCGGCAATCAAGGCTCGAAGGACGACGTGAGGCGTCACTGGGAGGTTAGTTTCCGGAGCGCGCACGAGCGAAGCATTCTCAAGCAGTTGCGGTTCCGCGTGGAAGGGTTCCACCGCGCCGCGTCGTACGAACGACCCCCGAATGATGACGGCTGGCGCCCCCCGGATGATCAGGGCAAGAGGGCTCGATTCCAGGGGGATCTCTTGATTGTTCGGGCGCGTGCAACCACCCAAACGATAGGTAGCGAGATTCTCACGGATTTGACGATTGTACTGAAGGAGTTGGACGGCGACAAATGGACGATCGTGTCATCGCAGGCTAAACCCGTCAACTCGCGGCGCCGGGAACCCGACGGGGCCAAAGAACCGAAGTAAACCCATGCGCATTGGACAGCGCATCGTGCTTGCACAACGTGACCATACCAACTTCCCCACCAACGAACGAGAACTGCGGGCTGTTCTCAACACGCAAGAGGCGCTACCAATGCTCAAACGAACTCACGTCTCGTGCCCGTCACTGCTGGTTTCCTGCCTGCTGATCCTCTTGGCCTGGCCCGTGGTGGCTGAGGCGCAGGCCTTGAAGCTGGACGGCACGGCGACGTGCTTCCGCGCGCTGCGGGAGATATCGGAGCAGTACCGCAACGAACATGGCGGGCCGGAGTTCGAGATTCGCTACGGCGGGCCGTTCGCCGCGGTCGAGCGGCTCGCCAACCGCGAAATCGATATCGGAGTGGTCGAGTTCCCGCTGGTCCGCCACGTGGACAGGGCCTGGGCGAAAGCCTTTCCCAAGGGAGGCAGCACCGACCCGGCCGCGCAACTGCTGCGCGAGAAGCTCGGCGGCACGAAGCCGCTTCGCTACCGGCCGCAGGCCGACAGCCAGCGGGTCATTCTGGCCGTCGCGCGCGACCGTGCCGGCATCGGGTTCATCGACCTCAGCCGCCTCTCACCCCACGAGAAGTCCGTCCGCTCCGTACCCGTCCGCGTCCGCGAGCAGCCCGGTGCCCCCCTCAGCGAACAAAGCCCCCTCTCGCGCGCCATGGTGCTCTACCTATCGCCTGCGGCCGGGGAGGCGGCGAAGGGTTTCTTTACGTTTCTGACCGAATGCAACACGAGCGATCCGATGCCGAACCACGGCATCGTGCCGCCGCGGCAGCCGGCGCCAATGTAGAAGGCAGACGCCGTGTGCCGTTGGACCTTGGCCTACCGGCTGGCTCCGACGGCACAGAGCCTGTGCCTGCTACACTAACCGACGGCACAGGGCCTGTGCCTGCTACACTAACTGACGGCACAGGGCCTGTGCCTGCTACACTGAACGACGGCACAGGGCCTGTGCCCAATGCACTGAACGACGGCACACGGCCTGTGCCTTCTACACTGGGCGAGACCGGCTATGCCATCTTCCTCCGCGCGGGCCTGGTGGCGTATCGGATGGAGCGGGCGGAGGCGGCGGCCGGGTTCTTTGAGGGGGAAATGCCTCGCCGGGTTTGCGGCTCCTATCCGCCCTCGGTCAGTATCGTTCCGGACTGCGGATCGACCGCCACGCCGCCGGTGAGTCTGGCCAACTCGGCCATGACCAGAAGCAGGGCGCTGGGATCGAGCGCGTCGTCGAGCAGGTCGTCGTCGTCATCGAGCGATTCGGACATCTCCTCGAAGTGCAGGACGTCGAACCGGGCGTCGCAGTGCTTGATCTTCTGCAGTTGCGCCTCGCAGCCGGTTTCGCAGGCCATGGGCCGCAACTCCTCGACGAGGCCCTGGACCTGCTCGCGGACCTCCTCGCCCTCGGTGTAGCAGATATCGAGCGCGGCGAAGTCGTCGTGGGAGATCAGCGTGAGCGACTCGAACCAGCCGCCCTCGTCGGCGCTGGCGTTGGCAAGCTCGTATCGGGCGTCGAGTTGGCGCAGCGTCTTCTGTACGGTGGCAAGCTTCGGGCGGTCCTTCGAGGCGAACAGTACGAAGTACGTTTCGCGCCAGCGGTAGTGGTTGTTCTCGAACGTCGACATGGACCTAGCTCCCCAATTCGATGGACCGCTCCGTGGCCGCCTCGACGGCGGCCATCAGCGCGGCGCGCAGGCCATAGTCCTCCAGGGCTTGGATTCCGGCAATCGTCGTGCCTCCGGGGCTCGTGACCCGATCCCGGAGCACGCCGGTATGCTCCCCCGTTTCGAGCACCACCTGCGCGGCCCCGAGCACCGTTTGCGCCGCCAGCGCAGTCGCGACGTTTCGCGGGAGCCCCATGCGTACGCCGCCGTCGCTGAGGGCCTCGATGACCATATAGACGAACGCGGGCCCGGAGCCCGAAAGGCCCGTCACCGCGTCGAGCAGCTTCTCGTCCACCTGATAAGCGACGCCAACCGCGCCGAGCAGACGGCCGACGAGTTGTCCATCGTCGGCATTCGCATGATCGCCAAGGCAGAATCCACACGCGCCCTTCCCGACCAAGCAGGGGGTGTTCGGCATGACGCGGACCAGCTTCGCCTTTGCCCCCAAGGTGGACTGCAAGCTGGCCAGACGCACGCCTGCCGCAATCGAGACGACCAGTTGCTCCGGCCGGAGTCCGGGAGCCACCTCGGCGGCGACGGCGGCCATCTGCTGCGGTTTGACCGCCAGAAAGACGACCTCCGACCGTTGCAGCACCGCCGAATTGTCGGCAAACGTGGCGGCGCCGGTGGCCTGGGCAAAGCGGGCAAGTGCGGCTTCCGCCGGGTCGGAGGCGCACAGGTTGGCCGGCGGAACCAGCCCGGCCTTGACGAAACCCATCCCGAGGGCCGTGGCCATTTGTCCCGCGCCGATGAATCCTACCCGTTGCTGCAGCATGGTGCCTCTCCACTCGAACGAGGATGGGGTGTGTTCCGATTGACTATCATGCTAGCGCAAAGGGCACAGCGGGACAATGGGGGCGCCGACCCGTGACGAGCTGAAAAAAAGCCGAAAATCGGGCTTTACGTCGCGAAGCGAATTTGGGAAACTCCCCGCCCTGTTTCCTGCCGACCCGATGTCAGTGCAAGTCGGACGGTCACTTGTCCAGTTGCCATTCTACTAAGGCCTTCCATGAAGATCACGCAGATTGTCTTGTTGGGGGTGTTTCTGCTATTTCCTGGCCTTTCCCGGCCGGTACAGGCTGAGGGGTTCTCACTGCAAAGCCTGAACCCCTTCGGTAGTCGTGAAGACGACCACCCGACCCAGCGAGCCGAGCACCACTCGCTGGTCGACGTGTCGCGTCGTACCAGCCAGCAGGGTCCCTCGATTTGGGCGAAGGTGAACAGCGATCTTCGGCGGCTGAACAACGGCACGAAGCGATTCCTGGCCAATACGGCCGACGCCCTGTGCTGGAAGAAGTCGTCTCCGCCCGCGTCCTCGTCGAGAACGTCCCCCTACAACCGGCAGAATTCGAGCACGCCGAAGAAGTCGGAGAGCGGATGGTTCACGCCATTCTGGGGCCGGCAGGAATCCCAAGTTCCCCGATCGCCCGAGGAATTTGTCGGAATGGAACGTCCGAAAATGTAGCCTGCGAGAAGGGGCTCCAATGCACAACCGGCGAACCAAGCAACCGCGTTGGCGGCTGGTCGTTTTCCTTCTGGCAGGCATGATGGCGGCCGTGGCAGGGTGTTCCGGCAGCCCCGTGCTCGAATCGTCACCTGTGGCCCGCACGCTTCGCTTCCCCGCCGAATGGCGGCAGCGCGCCGAGGAGCGCAAGCTCCGCAAGGCCGTCGAAGCCGACACCTTCCCGCGTGCGAACGAGCACGGACTGTAAGACCCGCCCCTCGTTGGAGTCATAAACGCTCCCCCTCTGCGTGACTGTTTTCTGCTTTGTCACTTGACTATATTTGGCCGTCTCGCTAGGCTACTAGGTTTTACGTGAGCGACGGAAACAAATATACCGCCACGTGGGTGGACGAGTCTCTCCGAGACTCGTATGCAGCGTTTCGGAGAAACGCTGCTACGGGACGGTACTTCATGTTTGCTCGCCCGACGCGATTTTCAGCAGGGGACTGGTCCGGTTGTATCCGGTTCAAGGCCCCCAAAGGCCCGGTAGACAGGTCTTTTCCCCGTGTGGGGTACGGGAGTGTCTGCCTTGTTTGTACGACTGCGGAGTTCAGAGCGTGGGATACGACAGCATTGTCCTGATCAAGCAGGTGCCCGATACGGCCAACGTTACGGCCGAGGCGATGAAAGAAGACGGAACGGTCAACCGGGGCGCCTTGCCTGCCATCTTCAACCCGGAAGACCTTCATGCCCTCGAAACGGCCCTCGAGGTCAAGGAGCGGTTCGGCGGCACGGTGACCGCGGTGACCATGGGCCCGCCGAAGGCCGGCGACGTGCTCCGCGACTGCCTCTTCCGGGGTGCCGACCGTGCCATCCTGCTGACCGACCGGCGCGCCGCCGGAAGCGATACGTTGGCTACCAGCTACATCCTGTCCCAGGCGGTGAAGACGATCGGGCGTTACGATCTCGTTTTCGCGGGCAGGCAAGCGATCGACGGCGACACGGCGCAAGTGGGCCCGCAGTGTGCCGAGAAGCTCGGCATTCCGCAAATCACGTACCTGGAAAAGATCGTCAGCCTCGAAGACGACATGGTCCGTATTCGGCGCAACATGGGGCACGGCTGGGAGGTCGTCGAGACCCGCCTTCCCGTGCTGGCCACCGTCATTGAGACCGCCAACGAGCCGCGCCCCGCGGCTGCCCGCCGCGTGATGCGCATGAAGCGTGCCCGGGCGACGGTCGAAATCGGCAACTCCGTGCGTGCCGAGATGCCCGACGCCGACGACGACACGCGCGAGGCGGAAGTCCAGAAGCGCGCGGCTGCCCTGAAGGCTCGCGGCCTGTTGATCGAGCAGTGGGGCCTTGACGAGATCGGCGCCGACCCCACCCGCTGCGGCTTGGCCGGCTCGCCAACGAAAGTCCATCGCATTCAGGCCATTGTGCTGAAGAAGGAAGGCCACACGCAGGTGCCTGCGACCGAAGAAGGCGTGCGCGGCATGGTTCACGAACTCGTGGTCGACCGAACCCTCGGGTGAGTGAACGTCGAACGTCGAACGTCGAACATCGAATGTCGAATGTCGAATGACCTGACACCTGACACCTGACACCTGACACCTGACACCTATCTATGATTGAACCGAACCGAAAGGGCGAAGTTTGGGTCTTCGCGGAACAGGAAGACGGCTCGCTCAACGAAGTATCGCTTGAGTTATGCGGCAAGGCCCGCGAGCTGGCCGATCGCCTCGGCGTGACCGTCGGCGCGGTGCTGCCCGGCTCCGGGATTAAGCAGCTTGCACCGAAACTGGTTGCCCACGGCGCCGACAACGTCTACCTGGTCGATCACGGCCTGCTTGGTCACTACCAAACCGGGCCGTACGCCGAGGTCATGTGCCAGCTCATCGAGCGGCGCCGCCCGCAGATCGTGGTGTTCGGCGCAACGCCGCTCGGCCGCGATCTGGCGCCCCGGGTCGCCTCGCAGATGCGCGCCGGGCTGACGGCCGATTGCACCGACCTGGAAATCGCCGACGTTACCGATCCGAAGGCCAAGGTCGAGCATAAGAACCTGCTGCTGCAAATCCGGCCCGCGTTCGGCGGGAATATCATCGCTACGATTGTCAACTACGACTGGTGGCCGCAAATGGCCACGGTTCGCGAGGGCGTGATGGCCATGCAGCCGGCCGACCCGTCGCGCAGCGGCAAGGTCCACGAGGAGCAACTCGAACTGGACGGCGCCAAGGCGGCATTGAAGCTCATCGAGCGGCACGTCGAAGAGCGCAAGGTGAACCTGAAGGGGGCGCGGGTTATCGTGGCCGGCGGCGGCGGGATCGGGAGCAAGGACAACTTCAGGCTTCTGTACGACCTCGCCGGCGCCATCGGCGGCGCCGTCGGCGCCAGCCGGGCCGCCGTCGACGGCGGACTGATCGGCAAGGAACACCAGGTGGGCCAGACGGGCACCACCGTCCGGCCCGCCCTGTATATCGCCGTGGGCATCAGCGGCGCCATTCAGCATCGGGCAGGAATGGAAGAATCGGCCAAGATCGTGGCCATCAACAAAGACCCGGACGCGCCGATCTTCTCTATCGCCCATTACGGTATTGTTGGCGACTTCCGCCAGATCATCCCCATGATGATCAAGGCCCTGAAGGAACGCCCGAAAGACTGAGTTGCATTGCGAGGAAACCTGGAAAGCAAGATTCATGGCCAATTTTTTCACCGATAACGAAGACATCCGGTTCCTGTTCGACCACATGGACTTGCGGGAACTGGCCCGGCTCCAAGAGGACGACTTCACGCGCGACCGCGGCGACAACGGTAACGGCTACGCACCCGACGACGCCGACGACGCCGTGGACAACTACCGGCGCATTCTCGAGATCATCGGCCAAGTTTCCGGCGACGTCGTCGCCCCGAACGCCGAGCAAGTCGACCGCGAGGGCAATACGCTCAATCCCGACGGCACGGTCACCTTGCACCCGCTGGTGCAGGAGAACCTCGATCGCCTCACCCAAGCCGACATGATGGGCTTCACCCTGCCCCGCAAGTACGGCGGGCTGAATTGCCCGTGCCTGGTCTACACCATGGCCAGCGAGATGGTCAGCCGGGCCGACGCCTCGCTGATGAACCTGTTCGGGTTGCAGGGCATCGCCGAGACGATTTACGCGTTCGCCGACGACGAGCTGAAGGACCAGGTGCTCCCCCGCTTCGCCTACGGCGAGGTCACCGGCGCCATGGTGCTTACCGAGCCCGACGCCGGCAGCGACTTGCAGGCGGTGCGCCTGCGGGCGTACCAGGACGAGGAGGGCAACTGGAAGCTCAACGGCGTGAAGCGGTTCATCACCAACGGCTGCGGTGAAATCCTGCTGGTGCTCGCTCGCAGCGAGCCCGAGATCAGCGACGGCCGCGGCCTGAGCCTCTTCTATGCCGAGCGCAGCGAGCGGGTGCGCGTGCGGCACCTTGAGGATAAGATGGGAATTCACGGCTCGCCAACCTGCGAAATGGTCTTCGACGATCTGCCGGCGAAACTCATCGGCGAGCGGCAGCGGGGGCTCATTACCTACGTGATGGCGCTGATGAACGGCGCCCGCGTCGGAATCGCCTCGCAAGGGCTGGGCATCGGCGAGGCCGCCTGCCGCCTCGCACGCACGTACGCCCATTCCCGCCAGCAGTTCGGCGGTCCCATCGAGCGGCTGTCCCCCGTGGCTGAACTGGTCACCGACATGCGCATCGACGTCGAGGCCGGCCGGGCACTGGCCTACGAGACGGCGCGGGTGTGCGACCTCGAGAACAACAACCTCCGAATCCTCGAGTGGGGCGAGAACCTGTCGCCCGAGGAGAAGAAGGACCGGAAGAAGTATTCCCGCGAACTGAAGCGCATCAACGGCATGCTGACGCCCATGGCCAAGTATTATTGCTCCGAGATGTGCATTCGCGTCGCCACGAATGCCATCCAGGTGCTGGGCGGCTCGGGGTACATCAAGGACTACGCCGCCGAGCGCTACCTGCGCGATTCGCGCATCACGACCATTTACGAAGGCACCAGCCAGCTTCAGGTGGTCGCGGCCGAGAAAGGCATTACCTCCGGCGTGTTCGCCAATTGGATCGCGCAGTACGAGGGCAAGCAGTACGACGACGAGGAGCTTGCCGAAATGCGCGACCGGCTCATTGAAGCGCGCGAGCGCATTCAGGAAGCCACGCAGTTCGCCAAGAGCAAGGGCGGCGCCTACGTGGAACTGTCGGGCCGGAAGCTGGTCGACGCCGCCATTGCGGTAATGATCGGCCACCTGTTCCTCGGGCAGGCCGAGAAGAACGAACGCAAGAAGGCCGTCGCCCGCCGCTTCCTGCACCGCGAGTTGCCCGTGGTTCGCATGAATTGCGAGGTGGTGTGCGCCGGCGATACGTCGCCGTTTGAGCAGTACTCCCTGTTGGCCGGCCCCGTGCCGGTTGCCGATTGAGGGCGAGGGCTGGGCAGAGTTGAATATCCAATGGGCACATTCGACGGCAAAATCGGGCTCGTGATGGGTGTTGCGAACAATCGCAGCATTGCGTGGGCAATGAGCGAAGCCCTGTACGCCGAGGGAGCGGAGCTGGCCTTTACCCACCTGCCCAGCCCATCCAGCGAGCGCCGCGTCCGGCGCCTGGCCGACTCCCACGGCGCCAAGCTCGTCGTTCCCTGCGACGTGCAACGCGATCAAGACATCAAGCGGGTCTTCGACGCTGTGGGCGAAACGTACGGCCGGCTCGACTTCTTCATTCATTCCGTTGCGTTCGCCCCGCCCAGCGAGCTGCGCAACCCGTACGTCGAAATGAGCCGCGAGGGCTGGCACCTGGCCATGGACGTCAGTGCGTACAGTCTCGTGGCCTCCGCACAGGCTGCCAGGCCGCTGATGACGCGCGGCGGCGCGATGGTCACGATCAGCTACTATGGCGGCGAGAAGGTCATTCCCCACTACAATGTCATGGGAGTGTGCAAGGCGGCCCTGGAGCACAGCGTGCGTTACCTGGCGTGGGACCTCGGGCCGGAGGGCATCCGCGTGAATTGCATCAGCGCCGGCCCCATGCGCACGCTCAGTTCGGCCGGCATCACCCAATTCGACCAGATGCAAGAGCACGCCGCCCGCAAAGCGCCGCTGCGGCGCGACGTCGAGTTCACTGAACTCGGCGCGGCCGGCGTCTATCTACTAAGCAGCCAGTCCGACGGCATTACCGGCGAGACGCTCCACGTCGACTGCGGGTTCTCCATCGTCGGGCTGTGAGAGTCCAGTGCCGCAAGCTGCGCCAGCAGATTGAGGAGCAGCCGGAGAGGAAGCAGGCGGGGGCACTTCCACGGATGCCGTCGGCCAATTATAATTCATGGCTTGTCGCTCTTTCCGCCAGCATCGCTTTCCACAATCCACGCGCGGGGATGCGTGATCGCCCCACACCATGCCCCCCGACCATTGGCAACCGATCCTTAGCGTCATCGTCTCCGTGTTCCTGGTCATCGCGGCCGGGATGGGTGTGCGCCGTCTGGGCTGGCTCACCGCAGAGGCTGATCAGAGCCTGCTGCAACTGGTCATTCGCGTGCTGATCCCCTGCCTGATCTTCCGCGTCGTGGTCGACAATCCGTCGCTGCGGGAGCCGAAAAACCTGATCCTGCCCCCGCTTGTGGGTTTCGGCCTGTGCGCGGCCGGACTGCTGGTAGCCTTGGGCGTCTCCCGACTGGGACCGCGGGTTACCGGGCTGAACACGGTGCCGCAGCGCAGGACGTTCGCCACTTGCGTCGGCATATTCAACTACGGCTTCGTGCCGATCCCGCTCGTTGAACTGCTCTTCGACGATAGCACGCTTGGGGTCATGTTCGTACATAACGTCGGGGTGGAACTGGCCATTTGGACCGCGGGGCTGCTCGTGCTCACCGGCTCGCTGGGCCGCGACTGGTGGCGGCACGTGCTGAACCCGCCCAGCATCGCCATTGTCGTCGCCGTTGCCTTCAACCTGCTTGGCGGGAGGGCTCTGGTTCCATCACCCGTGTTCCACGCGGTGACCCTGCTGTCCTATGCGGCCGTCCCGACCGCCCTCCTGCTGGTTGGCGCTACCATTGCCGACGAACTGCGCCCGGGGCCCAATGGCTTCACCACTTCGCAGAGCGCCAAGATCGTTGCCTGGTCGCTCGCCCTCCGCCTGCTTCTGCTGCCCGCGGGGTTCCTGGCCGTGGCCTTGCTCATTCCCGCCGGGATCGAACTGAAGCGAGTCTTGGTGATCCAGGCCGCGCAGGCATCGGCCGTGTTTCCGATTGTCATGGCCCGCTATTTCGGCGGCCATCCCGGCACCGCGATGCGCATCGTCCTGAGCACCTCGCTGGCAAGCCTCGTCACCATGCCGCTTTGGATCATCCTCGGCCTGGCCCTGTTGGGCTAACCTGGATGATTCATGACGATGTAGGGTGGTGACAAGCAAGCCAAGACCCTGGTGGGCCTTCGGTCGCTTGGCCGGGCCTGCTTCCAGCGCACAGCGTGCAAACCACCCCGGGCGTGGCTTGCGCAGGCCCACCAAAAACTTACGCGACCTTGTCCTACCCTACATGAATAATTCGCGCTAAGCGTCTGGTCCCTTGTCGCGTCGGGATCGAATTCGTACATCAAGCCGGTGTCGAACGCCGTCAGGCCGTACACCACTCGCCGGCGCTCTGGATGGTACAGCACGCTGGTCGTGGAAATCAGGTTCCGTTTCCAGTCGGGTTCGGCCACGAAATCGCGATATCCCAAGACACCCGGGGGAACCGTCACCGGCTTGCTGATTTTCCACAGGCAATGCGCCTTGACTTGCATGAAACACGTCTCCATCGGAATTAGAGGACATGGAACCGTTCACGGAGGGACCGTCCCAAGTTTCGCGGCACACAGAGCGTTTGGCCCAGTGCGCCACCGTCGCAGCCGCGCAAATGGGGCTGCCCCCTTCGCATGTACGGCTCGGCTGCTCGTATCGCTCGATTGTGTGTTTCCGCCGGGCAGTCTGTCAACCGTTTTGTGCAGAGTGGTTCCGAAAGCCGTTTTTGCGAATCGCCGTTCGCGTGTGACTGTGCGCCGAGGGCAGCCCCGGCGTCCAACACCGGGCTCATGGATGGCTCGACAGAAGCCGACAAGCGGATGCCCCCAAGTTTGAATTGGGGACGGGGTGGATTGACAGCGGGGTTGGCAGACGATGAAATTGGGATGCTGAACGAGCGGCGTTGTGCATTGCCCCCGCGACCGTTACCACGGATCGGAACTCAATGAGCCGCGCGCGGGCGACTGCGGCGCCCGGCAAGACTCCCGGCTCGCCGATCGCTCGGCAAAGACCGGGGAACGGATGAGTGAAGACTCCCGCCACTCTTCAAAACTTCCGCGCATGCGGAGTGGAAGATTGCAAAGGTGCAGACGGTGATCGACGAGGAAACCCCGCGCTGTGCGCGGAAACTGACCGAGGAGGCCCGCACCATGACCACGCTGGCGGTCGCTCTGCTGGTGGCGGCATGCATCCCTGCAGGCGCTCAGGAGGGCCTCGTGGCCGATCCGCGGTCGCCCGAACTGCTGGCGCTGGCCGAGCCGCTGGCAATCGACCACCGCGCACTTCTCGCGCGGGACGAGTACGGTTGCGGCCCGCTTCTGGAGCCGGGTGCGACGTACTACGTGGCGATGACCGGCGATGACGCCGGAGACGGACGCTCCTGGCAGACGGCGTGGCGCACCGTGCGGCACGGCGCGGCGCAGCTTGCAGCGGGCGACACGCTGGTCATCGGCGAGGGCGAGTACATCGAGCAGAGCGTCGCGATGAACGTTGAACGCGAGCAGTCGGGATCGCCGGGCCGGCCGATCACCATCACCGCCGCGCCGCGCGCCCGCGTCGTCATTACCGGCGGCGAGCAGCCGGAGCTGACGCGCGCCGAGGGCACCGGGCATTGCTGGCAGGCCCCGCTGGCGCTCCCGGACGGTCGGGCCGCCGTGTGGGAGACCGACACGCAGATTCTCCTGCAGCCAACCGGCTCGCTCGCGATGGCCGACGAGCTGCCCGGCACGTGGTGGTACGACGCCGAGGCGCAGGACGTCTTCGTGCACTTCGCCGACAGCCGCGGGGCCGAGGTGCACGGCATCTCCGTGCGGCCCGGCCCCGGCAGCACGAGCAACTTCCGCAGCAAGGACTCGCGCGGGCTGGACATCCGCGCGGATTACGTCTGCCTGCGCGGACTGCACCTGCGCAACTACCACACGGGTCTGCTGATCAGCGGCAACCGCGTGCAAGCCGGGGGCGAGGAGCCCTCGTTCCGGGGCGGCACGCACGTGACCGTCGAGGACTGCTCGTTCAGCTCGACCACTTTCGCGGGAGTGGTGCTGTGGCAGGGCGCGCGGTGGAACCTGCTGCGCGACTGCTACGGCGCGCTCAACGGCGACCGCGGCTCGATGCTGGTCAACCACGAAACCGCCGAGGACAACCTCTTCCTGCACAACCGCTTCGACTCGTCGGCGCCGACCGTTCGCGAGGGCGGCTGGGCCTACCACTACGGCGTGAGCACCTACGGCCACGTGGGCCGGCGCAATCACATCGTCGGCAACGTGATGAACGACGTGCAGTCCTTCCGCAGCAAGTACACCTTCCGCGAGACGGTGCTGGAGGGCAACGTGATGATGGGCCACGCCTCCACCGTACCCTGCACCTACCCGGGCTCGCGTCCCGACGAGCTGTGGCTGGAGCCGCGCGACCGGACCGTCGTGCGCGGGAACGTGCTGCTCTCCGGCTTCGCGACCTCCACGCAGGCGATGCCGGACAGCGGTCCAACGGGACCGTGGCTCGACCGCTACCGCGTCTTCGTCAACAACTTCGTGCCCGGCGCGGACCGGGCGGCGTCGATCGAGGCTGCTCGCTTCGCCGACCCCGCGTGGCTCGACTACCGCCTGCAGGCCGACAGCCCCCTGCGCGGCGCGGGGCTTGGCGGGCACGATGTGGGCGCGCACGGCGCGCACGACGGCCGCATGCTCTACGTGGCGCCCGGCGGCGATGACGCGAACGCAGGCGACACGCGGAGCGCGGCCTTCGCCACGCTCGCGAAGGCCTCCGCGGAGCTGCTCGCGGGCGACACGCTCTACGTACTGCCAGGCGAGTGGACGGAGCCGCTGGTTATCGCGGCCTCCGGCACCCAGCACGCGCCGATCACAGTACGCGCGTACGGGCGGCAGGAGATCTTGCTGCCGGGGATCGCCATCGCTGGCGAGGGCGTGGCCGTCGAGGGTTTTGCGGTCGCAGGCGCGGCGGGCAACGGCATCAGCGTTGAGGGCAACCGCGTGGCAATCCGCGAGTGCGTTGTGAGCGGCTGCGGCGGCGCGGGAATCGCCGGGCGAGGTGCGGCAGGCCTCAGCGTCGAGCACTGCACCATCGCCCGCAACGGCCGCGGCATGGACCTCGACGCCGCCTGTGTTGGCGCCACGATGCGCGACTGCGTTGTTGCGGATAACCGCGAGGGAGGCGCAGTGCTCGCGCCCGGCCTGGCGGGCTTTCTCGCGAGCAACACCTGCTACCACGGGCCGGGCCTGGACACCGAGCGTATTGCTTCCGAGCGGCGCAGCATCCTCGCCGACCCGGGGTTCGTGAACGCGGACGCCGGTGACCTGCGCCTGCGCTGGGATAGTCCGGCGGCCCACCTGGCGCCGTACGGCCGCCCGGCCGGCGCGCGGCGCGCACTGCCGCGAACGCCGCAGATCGCGGACGTGGCGGTCGCGGCCGTCTCCTCCGATGCCGCCATCGTCACCTGGCGCACGCCGCTCGACGACACCACCGGCTCGGTGCGCTTCCGTGAGGCGGGTGCCGACCAGTGGCGCACCGTCCGGCGCGACACCCTCGGCACGGTGCACGGCGCCGCCCTGATGGGGCTCGCGCCCGGGGCGGAGTTCGAGTACCAGGTGCTCGTGCGCGGCCTGCGCGGCGGAAGCGCCTCGGGCGAGACGCGGCGCCTGGCCACCACCGATCGTCCACACGAGCCGATCACCTACTACCTGGCCGAGGCGGGTGATGACGCGGCCGACGGGCTCTCGCCGCAAACGGCCTGGCGGACGCTGCGCCGCGCAAGCTTCGCGGTGATGCCCGGCGACACGGTGCTGCTTGCCCCCGGCACGTACACGCACCCGATCGCGCCCCTGTGTGCAGGCACGGAGGGGCGGCCGATCACCTTCCGCCGCGAGGGCGACGGCCCGGCGATCATCGACGGGCTCGGCATAGTGGCTCCGCTGGTCGACCTGATCGGGAAGAGCCACGTGACCGTCGCGGGGCTGATCTTCGATAACCTGCCGCGCGAGGGGCATCCCGGAGTGATCCGGGCTCGCTCCTGCGAGGGTCTCGAAGTGCTCAACTGCCGCATTGCGTGGACCCGGCCGCATGCCGGCTTCGGCAACGGGATCGAACTCTATCGGTGCCCGGATGCGCGCGTCGAGGGCAACGTGATCTGGGGCACTCGCTACCACATCGTGCTCAATAACTCGCCCGGCACACTCGTGAAGAACAACACCATCTCATGGGGACAGGTGTTCTCGCTGCTGGTGCAGGGGGCGCATGAGGGCGCGAGGCTGGTCAACAACTCGCTCTACTACCCGACCAGCGTGCCGAACGCGGCAATCGCCATTGCATGGCCCGACCGGGCAATCTCGCTGACCAGCGACTACAACTGCTTTGGCGACATGGTCGAGGGCACACGCGTGGCGTACGTGTACCATAGCTCGGTCAACGACGTCGGCCCGACCGGCCTGACGCTGGCCGACTGGCAGGCCGACAGCGACATGGATGTGCACAGCATCCAGGCGGACCCGCTCTTCGTCGCCCCGCGCGAGGGCGACTTCCGTCTCGCGCCCGGCAGCCCGGCCATCGGCGCGGGGGAAAGTGGCGTGAACATCGGCGCACTGGACGAACGGCTCCTGCGCGGCGGGCGGGCCACACAGTGAAGTGACATCCCAAGAAATGACACCATGACGCAACGGATCACGATCGTCTGCTTGATCACCGCCCGGACATAGGGGGCGGGCTTCCGGGCTCGTTATGCGGTTCGAGAAAGCGAATGGAGACTATGGCGGAAACCAAGAAGGTGGCGGTGGCCTTTCGCGGCGGCGAGCCGCATCTGGCGCGACTGCTGCGCGGCATTGCCGGCTACGCCCAGCAGTGCGGGCGCTGGACGCTTGCCTGCAAGTGACCGGCGTGCCGCCCGCAGAATACCAACGGTGGCGGCTGAGCGACTTGTGATGTAATCGTTCACCCGCCGGTGATGAGCACTCCTGCGGATTTCCTTCCACGCAAATCGGAACCTGTGGGCCACTCCCCGCAAAATGGACCCCCGGGAGACCCAATGACTTGCAATCGCGGGGAATTGTGGCAGAATCAGTACATGTCGAGGGACGCTGTTCTTGGAAGCTGGAGCCCCTGCCAATGTCATGCCCTGATCCTTCACTCGTGAGTGGTTGGGTTATTGGCCCAAAGGGTCGCAAGGCCGTCATTCCAGCGGCCGCAATTGTCGGCGCGGTATCTCGGCAGTTTGAAGCCGAGAAACGCTGGGTATCGAAAACGGGATGGAACGGCCCGACAAGAGTCCTCGCTTACCTGGGTATTCTCCTGGCGTCCACCGGCTTTGCTACAACCGGCGGCCCGTTGACGATAAGTCGCGATGGAACGAGTGAGTATGTCATCGTCCTTCCGGCCGAACCCACGCCGGTCGAACGGACGGCCGCGCGCGAACTCCAGGAACATCTCACGAAGGTCACCGGGGCAACCCTTCCGATCACGTCCGATAAGGAGGTAGCGGCAGGCGTCCCGCGGTTTGTCATCGGCAATGGACCGTTGACGCGCTCGCTGCTGCCCGACTGCGATCCGGACGCCCTGCCGCCGGACGCCATCCGTATCAAGACGACCGGGCGCGATATTGTGCTGGCGGGGCATCCGCGCCGGGGGGCCCTCTATGCCGTCTACTCGTTCCTTGAAGATACGGTCGGGGTGCGCTGGTGGACGGCTACGGAAACCTATTGCCCAGAATTGCCGACGCTCACGATACCGCAACTGGATATCGCCTACGCACCGAAAGTGACCGACCGCGCGGCGCGCTACCGCGAGTTGTCGCACGGCTGTTTCCGCCCGCGCGACGATATCTCCGAGGAGGAACGCCGCAGGATGGGCGTCTTCTCGGCCCGGCTGAGGCTCAACGGACACGACCACTGGGCCATTCCGCCCGAATACGGCGGCCCGGACGAGTTGGTCGGCTGGGTCCACACCTTCTTTCAGATCGAGGGCCTGCTGCCCCCGGCCAAATACTTCGATGACCACCCCGAGTGGTACAGCCTCATCGACGGCAGCCGGCAGCATCGCCGCGGCCAGCTTTGCCTGACGAACCAGCAGATGCTGGCCGAAATGATCCGCGTCGTTTCTGAACGCTTGAGGGAGCATCCCGGCGCCACGATGATCTCCGTCAGCCAGAACGACTGGCACGGAAACTGCCAGTGCGACCAATGCCGAGCGATCGACGAGCGGGAGGGCACGCCGGCAGGCTCGCTCGTCCATTTTGTCAACGCAGTGGCGGCGGGCATCGAGCCCGAGTTCCCCGGTATCAAGGTGGAAACGCTCGCCTACCAGTACACGCGCAAGCCGCCGAAGTTTGTCCGGCCGCGGCACAACGTCGTGGTGCGGCTTTGCTCCATTGAGTGTTCTTTCTCCGAACCCTTGGAGGCAGGCGAGCAGAACGCGCGGTTTCGGGAGGACATCGAGGGGTGGAGCCGCATCGCGCCGCAGTTGATCATCTGGGACTACGTGAAGAACTCGGCCGACTACCTGGCCCCGCACCCCAACTACCACGTGCTGGCCCCGAATATCCGCTACTTCGTCAAGAACAACGCAATCGGCATCTTCGCCCAGGGCGACGCCTTCTGCCGCGTCGGCGACTTCGTCCGTTTTCGCGCATGGTTCCTGGCGCACCTGCTGTGGAACCCCGGCGCCGACGACCGGCAACTTGCCGCCGAGTTCCTGGGCGGCTACTACGGCAAGGCGGGGCCGTACCTGGTGGAATACCTCGACCTGATGAGCAACGCGGTCCGGCGGTCGGGCATCTACCTGAAGCACCACGAGTTGCGATTGCACCCGGACAAGACCCCCGTGTGGCTGACGCTGGACGACATGAACCGTGCAACGCAACTGTTCGAACAGGCCCTGGCCGCCGTCGCCGATGAGCCCCAACTGGCCGAGCGGGTGCGCCGTGAACGTCTGCCGCTCGATCACGTTTGGTTGCGCCGCTACCGGGTATTGCAGGACGAGGCCCGGAACGCCGGAAAGCCCTTCCTCGGGCCCGCCGATCGTGCCGCCGCGGTCGAAGAGTTCATCACCTTGGCTCGCCGGCACGACGTGGGAATGGCGGTCAGAAACGTGCCATTTGAGAAGACCGAGCAGTCGCTCCGGCAGGAGGACTGACTGACTGCCGCGGGAGCACCGACTCGCCTGCAAAGGAAACGGCTGGAATATCACCTCCGCCGCCCGTCGGCTCCTGGAGGCGCGGCACTTAGCCGCCAGAGAATCTTGCGCAGAGAAAGGCTCTTCCGTTTCGGGGTGCCGGCTGCGCCCTGCTGGAGTCCCGGCTTCAGCCGGTAAGCACACGCCGCCTAAAGGCGGCACTCCAACCCAGCGGCCTGCACCTAGACGTGGACGAAAAGAAAGGTCGATTGTTCCGGCCATGCAGCCAGCGGGACGAAGCGGAGGGTGAGTGTGGAAAATCGGGAAACTGCCACCCAAAAAATCGAGGCGCGGTTTGAGCAGGTGCGCGAGCGGATCCTCGCTCGTGCGGCGGTCTTCGTTATGCAAGGCACCGTGGAGGCCACTTGGCGAACGTATCGCGGCCACCGGCTGGGCCCCTATTTTCGCGCGTCTTGCCGACAACGCAGGATTCCCGCCCGCGCTGGGGCGGTGGCCTAACCGACAGGAGGCACGCACGTGTTCAGACTTCGGTTGATTCTTCTGGGTATTTCCATGCTGCTGGCCGCCCGGCTTGTCCCGGCGCAGGACGATGTTCCGCCGCTGCCCGAGGGCGCCAGGCTGAAGCTCGACGAAGATTGGTCGTGCGGCGCGATCGACCCGGCCAGGTGGTACCTGCCGCGGAAGAAGTGGGGCGACGGGAACCACGGCGTCGTTCCGGAGAACGTGTCGATCGGAACCGACACGATCGACGGGCGCAGGCGGAACGTGCTGACGTGCATCGCCCACGGTGACGAGTACGACGGTCCGGTTGTCGGTCTCTGGGGGAAACGCACGCGTGTGGGCGGGGCGATCGTCAGCCGGGCGTACTTCGCCTCGGGCCGGTTCGAGATCGTCATGAAGATCGGGGCGACCGAACGGCACGACGGCGGGCCCGCCGATCCGGCGCGACCTATCGGCTCCGTGCCAGCGCTGTGGACCTACGGCTACCGCTTTGTCGAGGTGCCACGCAAGCAGATGGACTGCTTCGTGCCCGGCGTGCCCCTGTACAACCCGCACATGCCGGCCTACGGCGGGCCGTTCAACGAGTACTGGTCGGAACTCGACTTCCCGGAGTTTGGCAAAGACGGCGACTTCGACCGCGCCATGTACAATACGTTCTGCCAGAACCGGCACCATGCCGAGTTGTTCCCGGTCGATTCCGCCGACGGTCAGTACCACACCTATGTGACCGACTGGCGCACGATGCTCAAGCCGCTGCCCGGCGTGACGGACCGGCAGGTGACCGAGCACGACGGTTACTGGTGGGTGCAGGATAAGTCGGTGCCATTCGCATTATACCTGGGCAATCCGTTGAAGGGGCTGGGAGCCAACCGGTACGCGGTCTATTGGGGAAAGTCGGCCGCCCATTGGATTGACGGGCGCAAGGTCGCCGAAAACCGCCGTTTCGTACCGGCGATGGCGGCGCAGTTGAACATGGGCGTATGGCTTCCCGAGTGGGCCGGCCCCGCGCCCTGGAAGACCGCACGCATGTCGGTTGCCTCGGTGAGGGTATGGCAATACGACGACGAAGGCGATGTCCGCGGCGTCTTGACCGGCGACCTGAAGGATAGCTTCGACGAGCAGGGGAACGAGTTGCGGTAAGCTGGAACTGGTGCTTTGTCAAGCCTTGATTTTGGGGTTGCCTGAAACGTGGCGTAAGCTTCCAGCTTGCGTTTTGCGGGGGTGACACCCATGGCAAGCAGGATGCATCCCCCACTTTCAAGCCTTGACAAAGCACTGGGCCCTGCGGCCCCTATGCCCCATCGACGAAGAGCACCTTTCGGGCGCGTTGCATGCACCGCCGCCTTCCGCGACGGCGGTTTCGGCTAATGCGGCGCAGAACGTTATGTGACAAACGCCGCGCCTGCCAATTTCCACCATGCCATCACTCGCGAGGTGTGCGGCAAGGTATTCTGGCACGTTTGGAAGCGGCCAAGGGCCACCTGTGGGCTTGCCCGCTTGCCAATCGGCGTGTGATCTGCTAGATTCAAATACAACCCGTTGAGTTGCCCGCGCGTCGTTTGTTGCACTGATCTAAGGAGGACGTTATGGCAGCCGGAGTCTCGACGTTCGACCCGTATTACCGGTGGCTGTCGATTCCACCGGGCGAGGAGCCGCCAAACCACTATCGTCTCTTAGGGCTGCCCCAGTTTGAGAGCAATCCGGAGGTACTTGAATCGGCGGCAGACCGCCTGATGGCGCACCTGCGAACATTTCAAGCAGGCAAGCATAGTGCACTTTCGCAGCGGGTGCTCAACGAGGTGGCCGCTGCAAAAGTCTGCCTGCTCAACCTGGACAAGAAGTGATGCGTTTATCTTTCTTTGCATGGTCACTAATCGTTGCGACCTGGGCGTCTGGCTGGGCCGATGATGGCAACAATGCCGATGGGGTCATCATCGGGGAACCGGCCTTGGAAGACCTGCTCGCGCAAACCGGCGCGACCGGCGGGGTCGTCGTCCAGGTAGGTTGTGGCGACGGCGCGGGAACCGCGGAACTTGCGAAACAGGGAGAGGCTTATCTGGTTCAAGGGCTGGATGTCTGCTTGAAATCGCTTGACCGGGCGCGGCAACGCGCCCGGGCGCTCGGGCTCGCCGGACGGCTGTCGTTCAGACGATGGGAAGGCGGACCGTTGCCCTACGCCGATAACCTGGTGAATGTTCTCTTCTGGCAGAAACCGGCGGAGGATGCGGATGGGGATGAGATCCTGCGCGTGCTGGCCCCCTACGGAAAGGCGTATATCCAACAGGGCACTGAGTGGCGAGAAGTAACCAAAGCGTGGCCGGCCGACGTGGACCAGTGGCCGCATTTCCGATACGACGCGGGAAACACGGGAGCGTCGAAGGATGCCAGGGTCGGCCCCCCGAACCACCTTCAGTGGGAGGCAGGCCCGCGGTTCATGCGCAGCCATGAAATCGAGACGGGGCTTTCCAGCATCGTCTCGGCGAAAGGACGGGTTTATTACATTCTCGACGAGGGGCCGCTGGGAATCACCGATGCCAGATTTCCAGCGAAATGGTCGCTGATTTGCCGCGATGGCTTCAATGGCGTTCTGCTGTGGAAACGCCCGATGCCCAACTGGGGTTGGCGGGCGTGGAACGCACATCGCGTCAATACGCCCGTTTCCTGGCTTGCGACGCGGCACCATTCTTCCGCCGAGGTTGACCGCCTCATGGTGGCTCATGGCGACACTCTGTATGTGCCCGTTGGTTTCGGAGGTCCAATCAGCGCGATCGATGGAGCGACCGGCGCGCTCCTCATGACTTACGAGGAGACTGCCGGAATGCTTGAGTGCATCGTCATCGACGGCGTTCTGATTACGCGGTCTGAGGACGCCGCTCCGGTCATTGCCGCCACCCGCGCCGGCGACGGAAAGACCCTCTGGCGGCATGAGGCGGATATGGTTCTCCCCCGAAGCCTGTGCGCCGCCGGCGGCCGGGTATTCTTTCATACGCGCCGGGCGCTGATCGCCCTGGACCTGACAACTGGCGACGAACTGTGGCGCCACGAGACGGACCTGAGACCGGCTGCCCTGATGGCGCACGACGATGCCGTACTCGCTGTCCAGTCGTCCCAAACGTTGGCCCTTTCGGCGCGAACCGGCGAAGAACTCTGGAAAGGGCCCGGCGTGGGCGTCCGGGGGCGCAATCCGGATATCTTCGTTGTTGGCGACCACGTCTATTGGGGGCGTGGACGTTTTGAGGTGCGGCATGTCAGCACCGGCGAGATCGCGAAGAGCTTGGAGCCGAAGCTGCTGCTGAAGTCGGGCCATCACCGGCGGTGCTTCACCGACAGGGCGTCCGCGAACTATATGATCACGGGCCAGCGCGGCAGTGAGTTCCTGGATTTGCACGGCAACAACCACAAGCGGCATAACTGGTTGCGAGGGCCCTGCTTAACCGGAATGATGCCTGCGAACGGATTGTTCTACGTGCCTCCTCACCAGTGCTTCTGCTATCCCGGCGTACGGATGGACGGCTTCTTCGCCCTGGCGTCGCAGCGCGCGGCCCGGCGCGTGGGGTCTGGCGACACGAATGCTCAGCGCCTTGAAAGGGGCCCCGCCTACGCGCAAGCCCACGAAATGCCGGTTCTTTCCGCCGACGAGTGGCACACCTATCGACGGAACGCGAAGCGAAGCGGAGCAATCGCATCGCACGTGCCTGCTCAGTTGGACCGGCTATGGTCAACGGCACTGGGAGGCAATCTTACCCAGGCCATTGTTGCAGGCGGAAGAGTGTTCGTCGCATGCAAAGACGCAGGTACCTTACACTGCCTCGATCCGGACAGTGGGACAGTCTTATGGAGCCGGACGGTCGGCGGGCGGATCGACTCTCCGCCCAGCTATCATGCAGGGTTCGTGTTCTTCGGCTCGTGCGACGGTTTTGTCTACTCGCTGCGTGCCGACGATGGAGAGGTGGCTTGGACGTTTCGCGCCGCCCCGGAAGAGCGGCAAGTTGTATCGTACGACCGGCTCGAATCGGCGTGGCCCGCGCACGGCAGCGTCCTGATACTCGATGGGCTGGTGTATTGTTCCGCAGGACGTTCCGGGTTCATCGACGGCGGCATCCACCTCTACGCGCTCGATGCCATGACCGGGGAAGTGGTTCACCGGGCCACGCTGGCGGGACCCGATCCAGACATCAGCCGGCCAAGCTATGCCTTTCACGACGACGGCTATCGATCCGACTTGCTGACAACCGACGGCCAATTCCTGTACATGGGCAGGACGGCTCTTGATCGGGTCCTGAACGTGGTGGAAACGCAACGCGTCCACCTGATTGGCAACCAGAGGGGCGATGAGCTGGAATACCGTAAGATGCCCGGCATGCGGCTGGTCGCGACCGGGGGCCTCCTGAACGATACGTTCTGGAACCGGACCTGGTGGATGTACTCCCATGTCTGGCCGGGCTACCATTTCGCCGTTCAGGCGCCCAAGAGCGGCCAGTTGCTGGTATTCGACGATCGGCGCACGTACACGGTCAAACACTATACCACCCGCAACTTGCACAGCCCCATGCAATTCCCCGGCAACGGATATCTGCTGTTCGCCGACCACAACGACAATGAGCCACTCTTCTACCGTGGGGAAGGCGAACCGAAGCCCATCACCTGGGAGGTCGAGTATCCGCCGAGCGAACGGCCGGAGGTCAACCTTTTGGGCGACGCCGCGCACGACAAGGGGCCTGGGTTCTCACGCGCTCAACGCGCCCTGTGGACGTCATGGATTGACGTGCGCGTCGAGGCCATGGTCCTTGCAGACGATACGCTCTTCGTTGCCGGCACACCGGACGTCGTTCCTGCGGACGATCCCCTGGCAGCCCTGGAAGGGCGGATGGGCGGTGTGCTCAAGGCGATTTCGGCAAAGGACGGCAACGAGTTGGCAGCCTACACTCTCGAGTCCCCACCGGTGTTCGACGGATTGATTGCCGCGAAGGGAAGATTGCTCATTGCGACGCGGGACGGTAATATCACCTGCATGGGACGGAGGTAGGTGCGCGGAAGGGATGGACGACATGCGACAATGCGAGTTGCGGTAAGCCGGAACCGGGCCGTGGGGCCTTAATGCCCAATTTCCACCATGCGCTCACTCGCGGGGATCGGGCGGGGGAAGTCCGCAGGCAACTAGCCCGGCAGGCCGGCGATGGATTCCTTGGCGGCGTCGCTCACCGGCACGCCCCAGAGGTCGAAGAAGGGACCGACGTCGCGTCCCACCGCGCGCGAGGCGCACCAGCCATTGGTCGCGTTTCTCGTCGTCGGTTTTCGGGCGCTCGTCGGTGGCGAGTGAGGCAGTTCAATTCTGATTTCTAGTCCAACAATCAACGAGGGTATCATGGAAAATCCGTACCAGCCGCCTAGAGTGGCCACCACGGCAGTGCCTGCATCAGACGAGGGAGACGTTACGGGCGGGATCATTCCGTATAAGAATCCCAAAGCGCTCATCGCTTATTATCTGGGTATTCTCAGTGGTTTGCCGCTGATCGGTCTGCCGATGGGTATCGCGGCCTTCGTGCTGGGCATCATGGGTTTGAGAGATCGAAACAGAAGGCCGGCAATTAAAGGCAGCGTACATGCCGGGATAGGAATTGGCTGTGGCGGCTTCTTTGCCGTGGTGTGGACGCTTGTACTCATAGGAGTCGTAGCAGCGTTGTTATCGGCATCAGGCGGCCCACGACGATAACCTCGCGCCTGGCTGTGTCCCATTGTGTGCATTGTCGCCATTCCTGCCCGTTTGCAGGCATCTCTCTGGCAGAAGCAAGTATATCAGCAGTCCTCTTGTCCAGTTCCGGCGAGGAGAAGATAGATGAGAAGCACGCCGATTGTAGCGACCGATGGCCCACCAAAGAAGCGGCTTGTTTGACCCACCCTACCTATCGTGAATAACCCGGGGTTGGCGACCGCTACCGCCGAGTGATCCATTTCTGGGCAGATGGCCGCCGAGTGGACGCGCAAGGTGGTGGAATAGACGGCCAGGCTACCGTGTGGCGGCGAACCGGACATCGAGCCCTTGCAGTGCCGCTTGAAGCTGGTTCTTGAGTCCGACTTCCCAGAGGCGATCGAGCACTTCGCCCAGCGCGTCCTTGGTTTGCCGGTCGGGATCGCGTCGCAACACCCGGCGGGCTTCGGCCAGGTATTCGCCGTAGGGCGCCGGCAGTGCCGCGGCGAGCGCTTCGATCTCCGTTTCGTCCATCGTCCGAACGGATTCGGCTGCCCCCGCCAGACAGCGGCCAATAGCGCCACGATCGTCCAGCAGCGGCCGGCAGTCGTCACGAAACCTCTGGAGCGAGAGCCTCTCAAGCCCCAGGTCCGAAAAGGCGCGCGCTGCGGCCGGCGTGCTGTGGCGGAGCAGGTTGGCAGCGACGAGGCAGCACAACGGACCTGTCTCGGCCGAATGGTAGAGGCAATTCACATCAGCCCACGCCCATTGCGTCTCGCCGGCACACCGAAGAACCATGCTGCGGATGGCCGTCCACGGCCAAGAGCGCCGCGGGAACAGACCGTCCACGAGCCTCGCAGCACGCGGGCGTATGTAGGGTCCCCACATGTCCTCCTGGATTTCCACGGGAATCCTGAAGGAGTCGCCCGCATCGCCCGGCGCCCACGCTTTGAGCAAGGCTTCCTCGAGCGGGTCGAAGACCCCGCGGGCAACCATTGCCTCGATGGCCTGCCGTGCGAGGCGAGTGTCGTCGCTCGGCGGATTCGTGCCGGGTCCCAGCCATTCGGTCAGCAGAAACAGAGCCACGGAGCGGGCCGGATGGGCGGCGCCGGGCTCGGGGCCATGTACGGCCGCTGCCAGAACCTCGGCTTCGCGCCGTTCGAAGGCACCCGGCTCGAAATAGAGCCGTACGCTGGCCGTTTCCGCTGCCGCGTCGGAGTCTTCAGGTGGAGCGGGGGCCGACTCCGTGGGATCGTCCGGGGCTTCGGCGGCGCCGCCCGGAGCATCGGCCGTTCGGGCCGGTGCATCACTGCCATTTAGTGGATCGGGACGGGAAAGGACTTCGATCACCCTGCCCGTGGCGGCATCCGCCTGAAAATGTCGCCCTTCGCCGGCGCTGACGGAGAGCACATCATCGTGGATTTCGCACCGCACATCGGGGTCGTGGGCAAGGGCCAGAAACGCCGCCGGCGCAAGTTTCAGATCCAAGAGGACGCGAGGTTCCTCTTCAGCATCTTTCCAGTCGTACAAGAGGCCAAGACGGACACGAAATCCTTTGTCCTCCGACGAGGGCTCCAGTACAAAGGCGAACCGCCCGGTCACCGTACCCGGGTCGCCGCAAAGGTCCAGTCGCGTGCCGTGTGCCAGCGAGTGTAGTAAGACGGCGTCGGTCGTGGCGGTCACGGCATGGTGGAACGGCCAATAGAGGTCCTCCTCCGTCGGGTCGCGGACCCAAAGGATCCAGCCTCGACCGGGCGAGACAACTACACCAGCACCAGCAGCCTTCGGCCAGGCGCCCTCGATAACCAGGTCGCCCCCCCACCCTTTGGGATCGGCGAGCCAGTCGCGGGCTTTCAAGAGAATACGTGCCTCTGCGGTGAGTTCCTCGGAGAGGCGCGGGCCGTGCGGGTTCTCGCATACCTCGATGTGCAGGGCAAGTCCTTCCTTCGATGCCGCCCTGGCATCGTCGCACCCGGGCGAAAGCCGGGCCGGCTTGATGTCCCAGGAGAGGAAGCGGCCCGACCGCCACAGGGCGCGGTGCAGCGAGGCCAGTGCGCCTTGGTCGATCGGGGTACCCGGCTGAAGGCCCAGATACTGGACTATCTCCTCGCGAGAGTTCCGCTGGTTGCCGGTAATCTCGATGTGCTGCAAGATCGGGCTTGGCCCCTCGTCGAGCAGCCGGATTTGAAGTCGGGCCAACCGGTGTTCCGGATCGAGAAGGATTTCGTGCTCGAAACCGGCGAATGGATAGCCCAGGTCGGCCAGAGCTGAGGCAATCGCACGCTGCAAGGCCGACGGCGGTGCGTCGACATACCGCATGGGCTGGACGGGGAACGGCGCCGGCTGACCCAGCGGCCAGACCGGCGGCCACAACTCGACTGTCAGCCCCTCGGAATTCACCCACACGACGCGCGAAGCTCCGTCGTCAACCGAAATGCTTTCGGACAACGCCCGCGTGGGCGGATACGGCTCGCTCAGCCGGGCCACGAGCGCATCGGCCGGAATCGTCGCCGTGCCGACGACCTCGACTTCGCCGGCCGTGAAGCGAGGGCCTTCCGCCACATGGACGACCAGGCGACGCGTTTCCTCCTCGGGAAAGACGTCCACCGACGCCTCCGGAAAGCCGGCCCGGCGGTAACCGGCAAGGACTCTCTGGCGAATCCGGCCGACGTACGCAGCCAGATTCGCCGCCGGATGGGCGTCCAAAGTGACGTCGTCGTCGAGCAGCACGGCACTGCGGATGGCCACCGCCGAGAACACCTGCGAACCGCGAATCTCCAGCCTGTTCGGGTCGCTCCAGTCGCCCACGAGGCGAGGCTCGTGGTCCGCGGCAGGTAAGCCGACTACACCGAAAGCAACCGTCAATGCTAGGCAGATTGTTGCGGAGAGTTTCGCGAGCATGCGTCCACCTCCGTGTTGCATCGTTGCCGATCGGGGCCGGATCGGCGGCACGATGAAGCGAAGTGATAGAACATTTGATTCCCCACATAGCTCACAGGCAGCCAGACGGAAAAGGGTAGTCAGGAGAAACTGTCAGGTCAAGGGGGTGCATCTGCCCCGCAACGTTCCTCCAGTGCACTGCCACCTGCTGTTCAGTGGCACGCGGCACGACGGTAAGCAGTGGTCCCACACCCATCCCTATCTGACCACCGACAACCGCTGGCTTATCTTCACCTCGATGCGCTCCGGCCGTCCGCAGCCTCCAACTGGTGCCTCGCTGTTCGGCGCCGCGCCCGCTTGCCCCGCCGCCTCCCGGTTGACGGACCGCCGGGCTCGGGTTATACATAGTGGCGGCTGGCCCCGCCGCCGCGAGCACGACCATGGGACTGTCAACCCGCACGCCCGAAGGCAGACCAAACCGGTGCCCTGTCTGTGGGAAAGGGTCTGGCCGTCCATCCCCGGGACGTGGACCTGAACCTCGAACTGGGCGACGCCTGCCGTGCATGCGGCCAACACGCAGTGGCCGCTTTTGCCTACCGGTGTGCCCTGGAGGCCGCGCCCGATCGGGTCGATATCCGCGAGCGCCTCGCTGCCCTGCCTCCAGGCATTGAGCATTGATTGCCCAGAGAACCCGGTGAAGATTCATCGAGAGCTTTGGATTGGTCCGCGCAAGTGGGCGGGTAGGCAGGTGAGGGGCCATGGGGTGGAAGCGAACGCGCAGATGCCGAAAGCGGGAACAAGTTGCCGCACTCCAAAGACGCCGACAACTGCGTGTTTGCGTATGGCGAAGCGGGATGGTAGTATCACCTGCATGGGACGGAAGTAGGTGCGAGGAAAGGATGGACGACATGCGACTATACGGCAGTTTCACAAGCGGTGTGTGCATCGGGGTTGCCTTTCTGGCCCTGCTCTGTGCGGGCGGGATGGCTGGGAGCTTCGATCTTCGCGTCAACGACGTGTCGGGCCTCGACGAACCTTGGCCGCTGGTCGGCGGGCTGCCGTTTCCCGAGGGCGCCTTGGGCGACGCGTCGCAAATACGCATTCGCTCATCCTCACCGAGGACACCAACGACGTCTGGGTCCGCGATTACGGGCTGCAATTCCGCTCGCCGGAAGCGCCCCGGGAAGTGGTGTTCGCGCTGGGCGAGGCGGAGCAGGCGGCCGACGAGCTGTTGTCGATGCGGCCGGTGGGCGTGAAGTCGCTGTTCGCTACGGCACCGGACGGCGGCGAGGTCTTCGTGCTTCAGGATGTGTTTCCACATTTCCTGCAGCGCGAGGCAAGCGCGCTGGTCGGGCGTGCCAAGCCCTCCGATCGCGAACGCTTCAGGACCGACATGGCAAATCACAGTCAGCCCGACCACGAGGTGCTGCAAGAGACCGCGGCGGTTGGCGACTGGGCCGACGCCGCCTGGGGCAGCCATGGCTTGACGGTGGTGACGCCCTGGCTGGCGCAGCGCTTTCCCAAGGAAATCGCCTTTGGGCCTGACGGGGCGCGGGTTGCGTTCTGGTCGGGCAGAAGCGGACGGGAGCTGGACTTCCGCACGGCAACACTGGTAAAGGACTACTGGCAGTGCTGGGCCGATCGCGCGCCGGAAGGAGCCGATGCGCTGGCGGCCGCGCCCAGCAATGCCCACGGCGCCGCGAGGACGCACGACGTGTGGCTCCTGCCCCGTTCCCCGGCCGACAGCCCGCAAGCCATTGCCGCCCGCGCCAAGGCGGCATCGCAGCCGCCGCTTCTGCTGGCCGATCCCAAGTGGCTGGCCGCGACCGAAGCGGTCGGCTGGCCCATGCATCCAAGGGACGAGCAGCGTTTTCCCGAGGAGGAAGCCGTGCTGTCGGAGTTCTGGGACCGGCTGATGAGCAGCTATGAGGAACTGCGGCGCACGGGCTTCATCGCCTGGGGCGATCCCCCGCACATTCGCGGCGCCCGGTCGCAATTCTTCCGTGTGTCGGGCCAGGTCGATTACGGCTTGCGTCGGCACGTGTGGGGACTTTACGCGCGCAGCGGCGACCGCCGCTACTACGACTACGGCGCCCGGTTCAACCGGTTTGCCGGCGATTGGTCGATCGTCCACCATGCCGCGGGCGAGAAGTTCGTCGGCGGGTTCACCACCACGCGCCCGCTCGAAGGATTCTGGAGCCGGCCGCTGTACTGGGGAACCCACAGTGCACTGGAACCGGCCGGCGGCAACACCGGGCACGACATCGTCAACTGGCTCCTGGAGTATTACCTGACCGGCGACGAATACGTCATGGAGCTGACGCGCATGCACGGCGAGGCCTTCAAGGCCCATTGGGAACAGACCGCCCGCTCGCGGGACCGCTACGACGGCATCTTCATGATCCTGCGGGTTCTGGCCAATCTCTACGCTCGCGAATGGGACGAAGACTTCGGCACGATGGCCCGCGAACTTGCCCGTTACGTGATCGACCTGGACAGCCCCAACGGCATCAACGACGCGATCCGTTTCGGCTCGTTGTACAAGGTGGACCGCAACCTGATCTCCTTGTACTACTACTACCGCGAAACGGGCGACGATTTGGCCCGCGAGGCGTTCTTGCGCGGCATCGACTACGAGTACCGGTTCAACCGTGTCAGTGGTGCCTTCGCCGGACAGGCGTATCCGAGCTTCCTGTTCAGCATCGCCTACCGCTGGACGGGCGATCCGAACTACCTGCGCGTCGTCAACGCCTCGGTCGATGAACATCGGCGCTGGCCGGGCACGGTCAACATCACGTCGCAGATCAACCCGACCATGGGCATCCCCGCGGGGCTCTACGCGCTTCAGTTTCCGGGTGCGGAGTTCGTTGACGTGCTCGACAGCGATGCGCCGGAGGTTTCGGTTTTCGCGCCGGAGGGATTCCGGATGCAAGGGGCGCGTGCCACGGACTTCTTCCGGGTTGCGGCCGGTGTGGAGTCGCTCCGGCTGTTTCTGGGCGTACCCGCCGAGGTCCGCCGCCCGGACGGCTCGGTGGCCGTTGCGGCCGACGCGGGCAACATCGGCGAGCAGCAGATTCCGGTCGAGGGCCATGCCGGGGCATGGCGGCTGAATGCCACGCAATCGGGCATCGTGCGGCTCTTTAATGCCGAGCCGCTGTTCTCGCGCGCGCCGCAGTGGCTCGTCACCGGGGCCGGCGTCGAACCCGCGGCCCCCTTCAAGCCGCCTTCGGCCGAGGCGGCGTTCGTACCGGGCCGGCGCGGCGGGCAGGCGTTGCACCTGCCCGGCAACGCCCGGCTGCGTTTCCCGCGCGGCGAGAAGACGGCCGAAGGTTACCAGCACTTTCCCGGCGGCGAAGGCACCGTCGAGTTCTGGTTCCGCCCCAACTGGTCGTCGGGCGATCTGCCGTACGTGACGGGCAGCCGGTTCAACGACCATTATTTCCTGCGGGCCGGCTCGCACGACCTGCAATACCGCCGCGGCAGGGCGCGTGCCAGCGCGCCGGAGTTCGCCTCATTGAACTTGTGGGCGCACGGCCGGGAATCGAACGCCGGCTTCACCGGGCGATTCTGGTTCCGGGCCGGCCGGTGGTATCACCTGGCATTCGCGTGGCGCACGCAGGAAGGGGCGCCCGGCGACGATGGTGATTTCGCGGTTTACGTCAATGGCGAGCCGGTTGCGCCGGACGATTTCGGGCGCGGAGGCATTTTGCATTTCTGGCCCGGCAGAGTGACCGGTGGCGAACCGTTCCATCGGCGCGAGGCCGACGAGAGCATTGTCATCGGGCCCATCGACGGCACTATCGCGCAGTTGCGCGTCTCCGAGGTGTTTCGCTACAACGCGGCCTTCGAGCCGCCCGAGACCCTTCCCGAGTCGGACGCCCACACCCTGGTCCAGTTCCCTCTCGACGGCGACTGGCGAGGCGAGACGGCCATCGGCACGGAGATATTGCTCCTGCCGTGAGCCTTCCCAAACCGGACAAGAATACACCTACGAAGTCCTTGGACGGGGCGATTGCGGGACGGTCGTGCCGCCCGATTAGGGCCAGCCCCTCGGGCCTCCGTCTTGCGTTGGTCTTCCAACCCGGGGTTGTGCCTCACTCGTACCTCGCATTGGCTCCACCGCGGGCCGGATTAGGCGCGTCCCCTCGAGACTGTCACGGTCTTGCAGCCGTCGCGGCGGCGATTACAATGGAGGGAAAGGAGCCGACCGATGAGCAAAACCATCCATGCCATCTACGAAAACGGTGTGTTCCGGCCGGTCGAGCCGGTCGACCTGCCGGATCGCACAGCGGTGCAGTTCGAGCCGCGGGTCATCGCGGAACCGTCCGAGCCGCTCCGCAATTCGATGTCTGAGGGACTAGCCAGGATTTACGATATTCTTGGCCGGCGCTACAGCTCGGGCTATACCGACACGGCGGCCCGCCACAACGAACATCAGCCATGAACGGGGTATTTCTTGACACCGTGGGCATGATCGCCGTCTGGGACGATACGGACCAGTGGCATGCCGCAGCCCATGCCGCCTATCGCGTGATGCTTGTGCAAGGTCGGCGGCCGGTTACCACCAGCTTCGTACTTTGTGAATGCGGTAATGCCGCGGCGCGCCGTCCCTACCGCGCTGACGTGAACGAGTTGCGACAGTTCCTCATGTGCGAGCAACTGGTCGTTGATCCTTCCCCAGAAGAAGTTGAAGAGGCATGGGCGGCCTACAGCCGGGGCGAGGCGGGTGAAGCCGGCATCGTGGACCACCTCTCCTTCTGCGTGATGCGACGGCTCGGCCTCACGGAAGCATTCACCAACGACCAGCATTTTCGAGCGGCCGGCTTCACCGCGCTGTTCTGACACGGCATACGATCGGCGCCCAGCGACAAGAGCACGCTTTGCCCAAGGATGGTCAACTTCGGGCTTCTGTTTTCCCGGATTATTCATCACGCGAGCTGCCGCTTGCTTTGGGCCATTTGGGGGCGTTTTCTTAGCGGAGCGGCGCGAGCCGCCCGGTTTTCCCACTGTAATACCGGACGGCTCGCGCCGTGCCGCTACAAAGTAAAGGGCATTGGGCTAGCACCCAGCGGCTAATGAATAATCCGGATTTTGCGTTCATATTCCAACCCGGGATTGCCTCACTCGTACCTCGCATCGGCTCCAACCCGGACTGGATTAGGCGCGTCCCTTCGGGACTCCTATTCCTCACGGCCTGTTGCGTTTGTTCGTGATACGATCGGAAGTCTCACGCACTTGTCCAGTGTCGGTAACCTCGAGAAGATAGCTTGGCGTACCCACCTGCAAACTATTGATTATGACCACTGCGTCCCAGGTCTGAGCCTTGGTACCTCGCTTACAATAGACGACCAGAGAATCACGATTGTGATCGGTATGCTTAACAATATACTCAAGTGCCAGCTCCTCCGTCTTGGACCTCAATTCAGCTTCGAGTGGGTTCGGAATTGACTGAACTTCGCCATTTGGCATGCGAAGCCATTGACCCTTCGGCTCGATGGTCGGAGTAAGTAGGAGTCTCGAGTCCCGGTTAAATGCGAACTCAACTTGATGGAAGTCGTCAACCAAGAACAAGAGCCGGTAGACTTCGTCGTTGGCTTGGGCAAACCCAACGTCGCGGAACTTCCCATCCATGAGGTTGCGGATCGTTTGTTCTGTCTGACCCGTTGTGCAACTTTGTGACAGAAAAGCGTTCCATGCCACACGGCTTTCTTCAATACTCTTGTCCGTAGTCACGGCATTCGCGGAATGAATGAACAGGACAACATTCAACACGGCGATGCATCGGCCGAATTCCAGGGTGTTCTTCATTGTGCTCTTCTCCACACCAGGATCCAGGGACAACCCGCCTTCGGCGACATTCCGGCGCTGACCAGGACGGCGCACTCTTAATACTCCGAGATCAAGTACCTGCACGACTTGTATGCCATTTTCACGCCGCCGTCAACGCCTTGGAGGCAGGGAGACGGGGTCGCCGTGCTGTGGTTTGCGCGCGGCGGAGGTGCCTGAAGTGAACGCTGGCCCGAAGAGCACCCGAAACCAGTCCAGCTCAGTACGACACCCCGCCGCGGAGCATGAGGCTTAAGCGGAGGGGCGCCTGATTCTGCTCTTTACCCATTTTCCGGGAGTCGGTATTCTCTGCGGGTGTATTGGGGAGGATAGGCGCCGTCGGCAAAAAGGCGCGAAAGAGGGCCCGTCAGGAATGAGCGAGGTGGAATGACATGGACAGTTTCCGGCTGGTGAAGAACACGCTCTTAGGGTTCGTGCTGGCGGCATCGGTCACGGCGGCCGGTTGCCATCGGGCGGGTGAGTCGGCGCCGCAAGCGGAGGCGGCCGCGGCGGCCGGCATGAACCCCGCACAGGAAGCCTTGCGGCTGGCGATTCTTGCCAGCAGCGATTATCTTTTGGACGTCTGTGATCCGGACGGGCAATTCGTGTATCGAGTGAATCTCGATCCGCAGGCGGCGGCCATGCCGAAGTATAACATCCTTCGACATGCCGGCACGATTTACGCCTTGGGGTTGATTGACGGATATCACCCCAACCCAGCCGTGCGGGGCACGATGTTGCGCGCCGCCGAGTGGATGAAACGCACGTCGTTGCGCCCGGTGCCGAATGAAGCGGGCCTGCTGGCCATCTGGTCGTTTCCGGCAATCAACGGTTCCCGCGATCCGGCCTGCGCCAAATTGGGCGGGACCGGCCTGGGATTGGTTGCGCTGATGAGCGTCGAGCAGATCGCGCCCGGCACCACTCCCGTCGAGAAGATGCGGAGCCTGGGCCGGTTTCTGGTCTTCATGCAGCGCGACGACGGCAGCTTCTACTCCAAGTACACGCCTGCACACGGCGGACGCGACGGCCGTTGGGAGTCGTTGTACTACCCTGGCGAGGCCGCCCTGGGGCTGCTGATGCTCGACGTGCGCGACCCCTCGCCCCTCTGGCGGGAGACGGCCATCAAGGCGTTGCTGTACCTGGCGCGAAGCCGTCGCGGCAAGGACCAGGTGGAAGCCGATCACTGGAGTCTGCTGGCCACGGCCCAATTGTTCTCCCATGCGGCCGAAACGCTTTCGCACGACGAGCGGGAGGCCCTGGTGCGGCATGCCGTGCAGGTTTGCCGGAGCATCCTCGACTGCCGCCCGCACTTCGCAGCCCGCGACGAGGCCGAAGGCAGCCTCACGCCCGACGCCATCACCTGCCAGACGGCGACTCGCCTGGAGGGACTGATCGCGGCGTTGAGCTTCCTGCCCGACGACGAGTCGGCCCTGCGACGGGAAATTCGGCAGGCCGCCGACGGTGGCATTGCGTTCCTGGCGAATGCGCAAATCCGTTCAGGACCGTATCGGGGCGGCATGCCGCGCCGGCTGCTGACGCTCAACCCGGACGGCGCTTTTCACTTCGCCGATGACCGCGCCGGCGAGATTCGCATCGACTACGTGCAACACGCCGTCTGTGCGATGATCCAATACGACGAGCTGGTGCGAAACTGACCGCCTGCAATGCTAACGGGAGTATTGGGCGAGGCCGGCGAGGATGTCGTCCTGCTCGGAGCGGGCGATCTCGTCGATGTCGCCGCGGGCGCGGAAGAAGGCGTCGATGACCGTCGGATCCCACTGCTGGCCGGCGCCTGCCTTGAAGATCGCGTCGATCTTCTCGGTCGGGATTCCCTTCCGGTAGGGGCGGTCCGAACCCATGGCGTCGAACGAGTCGGCCACGGCGACAATGCGGGCAGAGAGCGGAATGGCGTTAGCATCCAGTCTGCCCGGATAGCCCTGCCCGTCCCACGACTCGTGGTGATGCAGCACCACGGGCAGCACGTCATCGAGCTTGCCCAGGTCGCGAAGAATCTTGTGCCCGATTTCAGGGTGCCGCTTGATGTGCTCGTACTCGGAGTCGGTCAGTTTGCCCGGCTTGCGCAGCACCTCGTCGTCCACCCCGATCTTGCCGATGTCGTGCAGCAGGCCGGCCAGGTAGATCGTGTTCAGGGCTTCACCGCCGACGCCCAACTCTTCGGCCAACCGCACGGCCACGCGGGCGACCCGGTCGCTGTGGCCGCACGTGTACGGGTCCTTCGCGTCGATGGCCGAGGTGAGGGCGCGCACCACCCCGGTGAGCAGATCGGCCTGTTGCCGGTACAGCTCGATGTTGCCGCTATGAATGCCGAGAATTGCCGCGACTGAACTGAGAAGGTTGGCCTCGACGGTGCCGAATTCATCCTCCGTGGCGTGGTTCAATGCGGCCAGCCAACCGAACAGGTTGTTCCCCTCCGAAAGCGAAACGACGACCGCCTGGCGGACCTGCGGCAAGGGCCAGTCAGGCCGGCTTGTTGACTGGGCGTTGAGGACTGCGGGACGGCTGGAAGCCTCAGGGCCCAACGACTTGATCAGTCGGTCGAATTGTCCGACATCCAGGGGGCACTCGCCTTGAGTCAGCAGGACGGGCTGCGTGCGCGCGTTGTGGCTCACCGGATCGTCGCTCGGCCTGCGAAGCGCGGTGAGGTACATGGCCAATCCGCGAGCAGGCAGAACCTCCCCAAGCCATTCCAGGGCGACCCGGCCGAGGTCTTCGTCGCTCTCGGAAATCTTCAGGTTCTGAGTGAGCCGGTAGAGGAGGCTGATCTCTTCATACGTGCTGGCCAGGTTGGCCGACAGGCCCGCGGCTTCCATCTCGAGCTTGCCAATGCGTATGCGGGCGTCGGATTGGCTCTGCACAAGCCGGGCTACTCGCATGAGCATATCGGCCGGCCAGGGCTCCTGACGGCTGGCCCACAGGGCGGCTGTTTGCGGGTCCAGTCCGATCGCATCGGCCGCCTGCGCCGTGTTCTCGCGAATCGCCACGTTGCGTCCGACAAACGTACCGACCGCCACCAGCGTGCTACCGTCGGCAGCAGGCAGGGGCAGCGCAAGCGTGAGGAACGGGTCTTCGTCGTCGAGAAACTCAGGTTGGCCGCGGCGCGCCACCTCGCGGCATAGCTCGGCGCGCAGTCCCCATTCGCGCATCGGCTCGTCGGGCGGCAAGGTGATGATCTCGCCCGTAGTCCCGTTGACCCATCCGAGAATCCGGCAGAAGCCCTGCCGGATCAAGTCGTCGGGTTGGGAATACGGCCGTAGCGCTCGCGGCGCAGGGGCCGGTTTCCGATCGAGTTGCATCATGCTGTCAGACGTAAGCATTGCGAGCCAACAACCTTGTGATTCGGGCAACTGCCTGGCAGGTCTTCCTGCGGAGCAACGCGGTCAGCGGCTCAGGCAGTGACGGGACTTAGGGCCCGCCGGTGCGGGCTGCTCCATCGAAACATTAGGTCATGTGTGGCCGTTCGGCAAAACGCCATGAGCCCCCCCCGTGAACAGACTGCGCCCGATGGGCAGGCTCGGCGGTATTTGGCGGTTATAGGAGCAGCCGACTCTTGTCCTGCCCCGCAAACGGCGGGTAGAATGCAGGTTGGACGTTTGCTCAGACTGCCGCAGCCTCGTCGGCATTGCGACTGAAAGACCGATGGACGAATTCGAGTACTCCCGCCTGTTCGATCAAGCCGTTGCCGCGTTGGAAAGCAGGCAGTACGTCCGGGCTGTGTCGATTGCCGACCAGCTTGTTGCGGTCCGGGACGACGATGCCGCGGTGCGCAACCTTCGTGCCCAGGCGCTGTTGAACCTGAAGTCAGCCGGAGAGGCCCTCGAAGAGGCTCAGCACGCGGTCCGGCTCGATACCGGCGATGCCCAGGCCAGAATGCTTCTGGGCATGGCCGCTTGGGAACTCGGCCGCTTGGGCCTCGCCCAAGAGGCCTTCGAACGCGGCATCGAACTGTCGGGCCACGAGCCGGAACTGCTGGCCCGGTACGCCTGGTTCCTTGCCTGCGAGCGCGGTTCGAAACTCGCGGCGGCGGCCTCCGAGGAGGCCATCCGCGCCGACCAACAGTCGGCCCTGGCCTGGGCGGCACTCGGCTTGGTGCAACTCCGGCAGCACCGGTTGCCGGTCGCCCGGGAAAGCCTCCGCCGCGCATTGAAGATCGATCCGAACGACGTGCATGCCCAGTCGATCATGCTCGCGCTGTTGAAAGAGCAGGGCAACGACGCCCAAGCGGAGGCACTTGTGGACGTGATGGGCGAAAGGCCGGAGACCGAGGAGTTGATTCAGGAGGTGCGAGCCGAGTCGCATCGCCGGCGCCTGGAAAAGGCGCTGCTGGAACGGGAGGCGGTTCGCGACTCCATTCTGGCCGAGCCGCGCGACCGCCGCTGGTTTTGGCTGGCGGCCATTGCGGCCGTGCTCATTGTGTTCTTTCTGTTGCTGCCCCGCCCCGGGGCCTTAGCGGCCCTCTTGTGCGTCCTGATCCCGCTGCTGATGCTCCTCTGGTGGTTCTGGGACTGAGCGACATTCTGCCGAACGTCGGACACCTTACCTGTGCCACCGAGCCGCCGCAAGCGGAGTTGCAAGGTTCACTTCCAGGCAGCTTACGGGCACTTCTCGAGCACAATGTGCGAATGGGCCGGAATGTCAAGTTGCACTCGACCGTCGGATACATCCAGCGCCTCGCCCGCGGGCGCGTGGCTGCCGCTGGTGTGCAGCGTCAGGGGGCCTTCAGCCCACGGCAGGATGGTGTCCAGCGTGAGCGCAGCGTCGGTCATGTTGTGCACCAGCAGCAGCCAGTGGCCGCCGGCGCCGACTTCCAACCCGCGGAGCCCCGCAGGCGTTGCGATCCGCCGCACACTGTCGGCCGGAGCACACCAGTCGGGCAGCACCTCGACCGTGAAAAACTGTTGCGTGCCCTTGGCGTACGTGAGCGGCTCCTGTTCGTCGGTCTCGATGGAGCCCTTGTCGCGCAGGACGATTTCCGTGCTGCGGAACTTCTCGGGCTTGTCGAGATAGAACGTTTCGGACGGCTCGGTGATGACGTCGGCGTAGTTGTGCTCGTGGAGGCGGCAGAGCAGGGCGCCGTATTGGAAGACCGTGGGTTCCTTCCGGTCGATCGGCTGCTGAAGCCCGAAGCGTATGCGGCCGTGAATGGAGTAGGCTTCCTGGTCCGACAGGGGCTCGATTTCGAGCACGCCTATCAGCCGATGGGGCGTGAGAATCCATTGCTGATTGCCGGCCCAGTCGGTGAGCGTCGACCTGCCGCCCCAGGCCACGTTCTGGATGCGGTAGCGGGTGGTGAGCGTGGCGAAGTCCTTGCCGATCGTCACGGCGTTGCGTTCATCCTGCGAAAGGTAGCGGCACTCGCGCCAGCGGCGGCAGTTGCCCTCGTACGGCTTGCGGGGTTCGAGGCGGTACTGGTTCGTAACCACCTGCAATGCCGCATTGAGCGGGTGGCGGCGGGTCGGCTCGTCGACGACCATGCCGCCGACGAAAGTGTCCTTGCCCTGCTGGCCTTCGCCGAAGAAGCGGGTGGTGCCGGCGAAACTCCAGCGACCGAAGCGGCCGCGGGGACCTTCGACGTTCCGGTCGTAGAGGAGGAAATTGTCCGGCAGCGGCTCGTCGGCGATCTCGGGCCGGTAGAGCGCGGCCGCGTAGATCGCATAGTAGCTGTTCGGCTGCTCCCAGCGCAACTCGTCTTTGGCAACCCGTCGATTCTGCCCGCAGCCGGTCATGCCGGCAACGATCTCCGGACCCAGGGGCGATGCGCCGCTCCAGTAGTGCTTCCAGAAGCAGTCGGTGTAATACTCCGGCACACCGCCGGGCTCGACGTTGTACGGATAGTACGGACGGCTCTTGACGACCGTGTCGCGGGCCAACTCGCTGCCGGTGAGCTGCCAGTACCGGGCCAGGTGTGCCACGTTGATCTGATGGTAGACGAAGCACTCGTTCTGGAACCCGTGGTAGGCGAACCCGCCGTCGGGAAAGAGCGCGTCGGCGGTAAGCTGCAAGAACCGCTCGGCCTGTTCATGATAGCGGGGCGAGTCGAACATCCGCGCGGCGAGTTCCAGCATGTGCATGTAATGAACGTCCATGTTCGCGTAGTAGCAGAAAGGCGGCTCCTGGTCGGCACGGCCGCCGTAGGTCTCGACCTGAAACTCGGTGGCAACCTTCGCCGAGGCGAGCCATTCCGCCTGCTTGCTGGGCAGCACCACGTCGGGATACGTCGCGCTGAGGAGCAGGTACGCTTCAAACGTCGGAACGAAGCAGAAGCGGTTGATGTTCGGATCGTAACCGTAAACAGCCGATCGCCCGGGGTTGAAGTCGCCGTCGCGGTGGTTCTGGAAAACCGCCTGCATGAGCCGAAGCACGCGCACGAGCAGGTCGGGGTTGGCCGCATGCGGGCTGTCGGGATAACACAAGCCCCACGTGCCAACGTACAGGCTGTTGCCCATGCTGCTGAACGTCCAGGCGTTGTCGATCTGGTCGTAGCCCTCGTCGCCCTTCTTGTAAAGCGTCCTCGAGTTGAGCACGGAGCGCACTCGTCCCAGCAAACCCTGCGCGTAGGGGTTGTTCTCGAAGTCGCCGACCGGCGGCAACAGTTCCTCGGGCGGCTCGACACGGCGGCCGATCGGCTTATCCAGGAGGGCCTGGGCATCCGCCAGCACATCGGTGGCCGAGATGCCCAGCCCGGCGTCGAGCGACGCCTGCGCATCTTCGACGGCCCACGTGAGCACGGCCTTCTTGAGCTTCTCCTCGGTGGTCGCTTCGGGCAACTGCGCGACCGATTCGGCGATGCCGTCGATGATATCGGCCGCGTGCTTTGCGCGTTCCGCTTCGAGCCGCTGATGTTCTTCGCGCCGCCGGGCCTCGGCCATGTCGAAGCGGAGCGATACGTCGTCCCACCAGACGACGCCCGGGGTGAAGAAGTTGAACAGGTCGAGATTGATGCGTTTGGCATTGGCCGGCAGCTCGAACGACAGGTTAAGCTGCCGCCACTCTCCACCGGTGGGTTCACCGTATGCGTGGAACGTGCCGCACTGCGTCCCATCGTCGTCGACGGCGATCAGCCGCGCGACGGGGCCTTTCTTCGCCTCGGCCTTCATCTGCTCGGTGCGATACCACGCCTCGAAGAGCCACGGCCCCGGCCCGACCGACGGACGCAACGCGTACGATCCCCGCTGCTGGTCCGTCTCGCATTCAATGCGAACGCTGGCCTCGCCGGTGCGCGCGACGGACGTATCTCTGGCAACCGTGCTGCCTGTCCGCCAATCGCCGCCGCGCCACGAGTCGGGCTGGTCGCCGGCCTCGCCGGCAAGCTCAAACCCGGGATTGGGCAGCACATTGGAGCCATCGAACCGGTCCAAGGCTTTCGGGTCCGGCTCCTCCTGTCCGGTGTAAACGGTTGCGAGCAAGAGGCAGACACAGGCACATACGGCAGTTCTCATCATGATCCTCCCAGGGGCGGCGGGCAGTTGCTGCGTTTTAGGCGGCGGGGTGTTTGCAGGTGAAGTGGAAGATACCACATTCGGCGCGCGATGTCACCTGTCTGGTCCAAGTGGAGCCATCGTCGCTCCAGTCCGGCCGGGGCGGTTCCTGGACAAGGTCGTCGGCCACATGGACGTGCCGCACTACCCCTAAGACATACCCGCGCACGGCTCGCGCGTGATCGCGAACCCATTGGGTCAGCGAGTTCGGCAGTTCAGCGCGTGGCTGCCAGTCGCTCATTGTCCGTTTTGATAAACGCCCAAGGTTGCCCCATGGCACTGGTGCGCGCTTACGTCATTCGGGCAATGCATCGTCGAAAGACAGTGCATCTTGCGCAAGATGGCGGATGTGGAGAACGAGTACCATGTCCGGCCTGACCGTGAATACGGCCCGATGAGTTGCATGCCGACCAAGGCCAAAGTGGAGTTGGCGGACCTCCATCGGGAAGTCATCGTTCTCGTCCGCCAACTGGCAACGCTGGTGGTTCTTGGCTAAAGAACGAATCGCTTTGGCAAACCCATTGTACCATCTTTCCGCTTGTTCGGCCGATCGATTCTCCGCCCACCACTGGGCGGCTTGATGGAGATCTCGGCGTGCTCGCTCCGTGAGTCGGACTTCGCAGCTCATCGGTCTTCGACGAAGCCAAAGCGCCTGCGGACTTCCGCGTCGACTTCCGCGAACGGATAGTGGCGGCCGGCATCCATGTCTTCCACCCCCGCACGTACGGCAGCCAGTTCACCTTCGCGCCATTGCAGGGCAAGGAGCGCCTGCCGGAGCACGTCCGCCTCGCTCGTGAAGCGTCCCGTCGACATGTGCTCCTGTATCTGCCGGGTTAGATCCGCAGGTAGTTCAATGGTCATCGCATTACCTCTCATCTGGGCAACGTTGTGCCGACAGGTTGATGCCGCATGCTGCACTTCGTTCATCCCCCTTGTGTCCTCCATTTTAGCCCGCGCCTAGCGGTTTGCCAAGCATCTCGACCCGCTTCGCTGTTCACTGAGGGGGGGGTAACGTATATACGCCCATTTAGTGGAGGAGTATTCGGGTGAACCGTGCCCGTCTAGCCCACTGACCACGGCTTCGAGCGGGGCGGTTCATATTGCAGTCCCGAAGGAACGCCCTAAGCCAGCCCGGGGTGGAGCCGACGTGAGTGGTGCGAGCGAGACGCAACCCCGGTTTGCCAGTGGCGTGGAAACAGAATCCCGAAGGGATGGCCCTAAACGACAGGGCCACCGTCTTCGTGCGCGCAGACGGTGTCGATTAACCCGGATTATTCATCTACGCGAGGCATCATGGCATCTGGAGGCTGCTCTTCAACTCCCGCGGCAGCTCACGCAGGAACACGATGTCGTCGACGAGCACGCGGGCCTGCTCGTTCTTCGCGCTGGTCACCAGTCGCAAGCCTGTCAGGTGCATGGGGCGTGCCGGCTCACCGGCCTTGGCATAGGCTTCTTCACCCTCGGCCGTCAGTTCCAGCCTGGTCAGGTCCAGTGCAATCCAGGTCCACTTGCCGGCTTGCGGGTGCAGGTAGGCACTGAAGCCGAAGTGCGATTGATGTCTCGGCCCCGAGGGCGCCGGCAGCGTCATGAGCGTGAGCACGATCTCCATCTCGCGTTCGGTCTTCACACGAAAGGCAAGGTAGCGGAAGTCGGAAATGTCGTGGTTTTTCGCGGGCGGGTTGGTCCACACGACCCGCTGCCGGCCGTAATCGCCCCAGTCCTCCTCGTTGCCCTTGGTAAAGTCGATGCTGAGGACGCGTTCCTTACCGTCGTCGGTATACGCGACTGCTTCAGGCCAACGGAGTGCCCGGACGGCCGCGTCTTCGGCGTTATCGAACACCCAGGTTCCCGGCCCGGCCGGGGTTCCGATAGCCGGCTCCGACGCGACCGGCTGTACAAGTGGCGGGGTTGGCGCAGGCTCGGCAGGTGGTTTCGGGGCAGGTGTCGGGGGCCGGTAAGTTTCGCTGCGCCCGAGCAAGTCGCCGGTATCGCCTCGTCCCTGGATGACATCGACGATCCGTCGGCACAACAGCGGGGCGACGCGCCTGGAGAACGACTCGTTGGGATGGGCATCGCCGGAGGTGTTGGCAGGTTTTGCGTACAGGCCCCCCTCTGTTTCCAGCGTCCAGAAATCCCAGACGTAGATGTTGTCGCCTTTCTCGTCCCACTCGGTGCGGACCCATTCGAAGAACGTTTTGGCCCGCCGCGCCTGGGCTTCGTCCGTGTCGCCCGTTACCTGGGCAGCCCCAGTCCAGACGAGAAACCCCACGTTCGGGAACTCGCGCATCTTCTTCTTCAGCGCGGCGTACTGGAGTTTGTAATTCCCGACGCGCCTTTCGGGCGAGGTCACGTCGGGACGTCCGTCGTCCGCCTCGATATTCGATACGGGGAAGCAATGCTTCAACACGATGACGTTGTATTTGCCAGTCAGCATTTCAAGGGTGGGCTCCTGCCTGAAGGGCTTCCCGCCCGCATTGCGCACCCAGATGTTCCAGTAATCGTACGGGTAGTTCTCCCATCCGTAAGGCGAATCCTTCGGAAACGCCTGCTCTGCGATAGAATATCGGGTGCCGTGTGCGGCGTTGTGCGACTGGAACCAGGCGGGCACGCCGCCGTTCCAGATGCACTCCCCCGTGCTGTGGTGGAGCAAGATGATCTTGGCGTCCGCGAGCAGAGGTTTCTGGTCGGCGGCATGCGCGACCAGGGGTGCGGCGACGGCGATGAGCAGTGCCCTCGCCGCGAACCTGAAAAGTACCGACGTTGCAGCAGGTGCGATTTCCATGACCCAGGTCTCCTTGTCCCGGATGCACGGACAGCGCCCGTGCTCAGACGGACAGCTAGAGTGAGTTGGTCCACCGGTGCGATGTGCTCCGGCAGTACGGATATTCTACCAGACCCGCACCTGCCGGGCTGCGCCCAGCCCTGGTTGGCGAAACCTTGGGTGCCGTCAAACCAAGAAGGCAGTCAGCGGGCAGAACACGGGCCGTGGGCCAGCCGTGCGTAAGTGTTGATGGCAAAAGATGTTGCACCACCCGAATGAGAACGTCGCCCTGGCCCGGCGCGCTATCCAAACCGCGGGCCGCGAGTGGGCCTCCTGCTGTGTGCGGCAAGATCCGCCAGCAAGGCTAACGCAGTTCATTACGCCGAATCTAAGGTTTCATCGCCGCCTGGACGGCCATGATCTGCTCGGCGATCAGCCAGCGGTAGGCGTTGAAATCGCCGGCGGGCCATAGGTCGTCGTACTGGTAACGGGGCTGCACATAGATGCTGTCCCAGACAAACTGAAGCTCCCGCTCGGCCTGCTCGGCCGCGGCAACGGCCTTTGCGCTGCCCGACGCGCGGGCTTCGGCAATGAGTTGCTCAAGCGTGTAGATATAACGATAGTCGTCGTAGCCCTCGCGGTACGACTCCCAAATGGCAACCGACATGGGCGTGCCGTCCGGCTCGTGGCGAACCAGGAAGTCCATCGCGGTGCCGGTCAGGTAGTTCATCGGATCGCTGACGGTGGAAGAGTAGATCCAGGGGATCAGCGCGACGAAACCCGACCGCCAGAAACCGAACCCGTATGTCATCCGCCCGCCGGATACCGTGGTGTGGTCGTTCTCGCCGCACGACTTGTTCGGATAGCACCAGTACTGCACGTCGCGGGCGGCCATGTCGGCCAGAACGGTCTCCCGGTCGGGCAGGAAAGGTTGCGTACACCAGACGGTCACAAACGGCCGCAGCGGCTGGAATGCCTCCTGCTCCGGCGCGGCGGTCACGTAGGTGGGCGCCCCGGCCGCGCGAATTGCTTCGAGCGTGATCCGCGTCAATTCGACCGACTTGGCGTGGCGGCCCGGCTCGTCGATCGGGTAGTACAGGAACTCGGGCCAGCCGTACTTCTTGCGTTCGCTTTCGATGAACTGCGTCATGATGGTCAGATCGCGGGCGTACTCCGGCGGCGGAATCTCGGCGTCTTCGCAGTGCGAGCCCCACGACCGGCCGACGTACTTGCGGTAGATGCCGCTCGCGTTGATGTGCGTGGCGTAGGGGCCGGTGAAGCCGTGCTGCCGGCACAGATCCAGCGTCTTCTCCAGGAGCGTCCAATCGGGCTGAATCGTGCCGTCGGCCTTGGGCTCCGGGCACCAGGCGCTGATCACGATGTTGCGCATGCCGTGCTCTGCCATGTCGGCATGTTCCAACTCGGCCCGACGAAGCCAGTGCTGCTTCGAGTGCTCGTCGGGCGCCCGCTGCCATTTGGTGAGCGGATGCCGGTAGTACATGCCGTAGATCTTCGCCGGATCGCTTCTCAGTTGAATAGGCAACACGCGCAGCGACACCGGCACGGCGGCCTGGTTCCCCCGCTCGTCGGTGACGGTCACGCTGCCGTGGTACAGGCCCGGGGCGGCGTCGTCGGGCACGCGCACCGTCAGCCAGAAGCGGTGCGTCACGCCGGCGTCGAGCCCGACCGGCGCCGCGGGATTGAAGATTTCCCGCTGGTGGAACATCCACATCGGTTCGAGCACGTCGGGCACAATCCGGTACAGCCCCATGCCCACGTAGTTGGGCCGGGCGCGCATGTACTGCACGTGGCGCACGTCGATCGTCGCAGCCGCAACAGGTCCGAGGTCGCTGCACTCCACCTCGATCCGTCCAATCGGACGCAGCAGATGCACGCAGATTGTCAGCGGCTCGTATTCGCCGGGCGTGGCGAAAATGCGAATCGGCTGGTTGATCTCCTCCGAGCGCGGCCGCGTGTTATGCCATACCACCTCCGGCCACGGCCGGCTGAACAGTACCCAACCCCGCTGCCGATCCAAAGCAGCCAGCTCCGGCATCGGTTCAGGCTCGGGCGGCGGGTCGATCTTCCACTCCTGCTGCCGCTCGGGCGGCAGGAAGAACGTCCACTCTTCGAGCGGGCCGATCACTTCCTGCTCGACGCGCGCCCACTCGGACTGCGGGCTTATCAGGATGCAGTTGACCACCCACTTGCTGCGCGGCGCAAGGTCGATCGCAAGCTGTCCCCCGCGAACCTCGACCTCCAGCCGCACCGGCCGGTAGCTCTGGCCCTCTTCGATCTGCACGCGGGCGGTTGCCGGCTCGGGCGCATCGGCCGTACCGCGGGCGGTTACGGTGAAGTCCCAGAACTGGTTGGGACTCGGGTCGCTTGTGCCGCAAAGCAGGTAGACGCGGTACGTGCCGTCGGGCAGGTCGACGAGGAACGTACTGTCGCTCGGGCTGCTGATCGAATCTTCGGTGATCGGGTTGGTCCACATCACAGGGGGCGCCGGGCTGCCTCGTCGATCGCCCATTTCGTCGTAGACGCGGGCTTGCTCGGCAAGGTTTGTGCCGTCCTGCCACCCGAAGCCCGCCTCGGGCGAATAGGGCGATTTGGCGGTGATTTGCGCGGCGCCTTCGTATACGCTGGACTTCGCGGTGCCCAGGTCGAACAGCCGCACGGGAGCCTCCGCACCCAGGCCGGGGCCGGCCGCGTAGATCGTCGTCAGCACCAAACTCGTGAGGACCAGCAGTTCGTTCTTCTTCATGGCTTGACCTTCCAAGGTGAGGTAATAACGCGAACGGGCGCAGCGAGCACCCGCCTGGAGCCGGCTACGTTCGCCTGCACTTCGTACGATCCCGGTTCGGACGCATTCAAGGGCAGCACGCCGCCTCCGACGCCGGCCGGCAGGGTCGCCGTCGTGCTCGCGACGGCCTGGTCGCCGCGGCGGAGCGCCACGTCGACCTCGGCGGTCGCGCCCTCGTCCAAACCGGTCAGTTCCACCTCAACCCGCAAGGTTGCAGCATCGGCATAGATCACTTGCCGTTGCGGCCGGATGCTTAGCAGGGTCGGCTCGGCGTAGCGCAGCAGCGCCAGGTCGTCGATCCAGAAGTCGAGTACGTCGCCGTGGGCATAGTCGGCTTCGGCAATGGAGTATTGTACCGCGGTGCATCGCGTCGGATCGGGCATCCGTGCAATCGGAAACCGGAAGTGCGTCCACTGGCCCTTCTCCAATTCCGACAGGGGCGCGTGAAAGCTCTGCTGGCGGTCCGGCGAGCGGACAATCAACGACAATGGCGTCTTCGGCAGGTTGTCCCGCGATGTTTCACTGTAGACCCAGAACTCCAGGAAGTCCCATTGTGACCAATCCTGCCCTTCCTTCGGCACCGGCATGTGGGTGCGGGGCCAGCCGATCGGATACGCCGCCTCGCCGCCGAAGTGGTCGACGTCGACGTGAAAACGCATCGCACGGCCCCTTCTTGCATGCTCCGAGTCCGGCTCCATCGCGGCCTCGGCCGCGTGCCACTTCGACCCGCTGTCGCCGTCGGCCAGAACCAGCCTCTCCATTGCCGGCTCCGGCACCTCGGCCGCCGCCTGCGTCGCAACAGCGAGCAGCACGGCGGCCGCAAGCCTCATGGAACGGTTCATGATCTTTCCCTTATGCAGATTCGAGTGTCTGGTGCTTTGTCAAACCAAACGTTGCAAACCGAAAGGCGAGCGGGGGCCATGAGGCCCCTGTTTCTGTCCTGACTTGCACGCCGCTCGTCGCCCATGCGCCCGGCAACCTCACGGCTACAAAACATGGGGCAGGCATCCTGCTTGCCGAGGCATTTGGGCAAGCCGTCGCAACCTGGAAGGTTACGCCACGCAGGCTACGGTTGCACCAATTCGTACATCCCGCCGCCTGCGCTCTTGAGCTTGCCCTGCCGGACCAACTCTTCCCACACGCTCTGTGGATACTGGTCCGGCGGCGTGATGCCCACGATCCCCGACTGTCGCCCGCTGCTCATAGGCCCCACGCCAATCCGCGACTGGTCGTCCAGGCAGGTCAGTTTCAATCGTTTCCGAAACGCCTTCAGTGCTTTCTTAAGTTCCTGCGGGGTTGGGCTGGCAGGTTGGGATGCATCAGATTCGGTCATGGTGAGCTTCCTACGGAGGGAGTAACCGTTCACAGGGGACTGTCCCCTTCGCCAGCGCGATTCTACCATCCCACCTGCCCGGATACCAAGGGGGTCTCGGAACGCATCATTCATTCTCGCCGGTCTGGACGACTGCTTACCGTTACGGCCGGCTCCGGATGACACGCAAAGACGCGAAGCCGCCAAGCCGCAAAAGAGAGAAGGGAAAGGCCGCATGGAGCCTGCATGCTCGCGATTCGGGCCGCCCCGACTGGGCTTACGAACTGACCACGAAATACACGAAGGATACGAAAGGAAGCCCCGCTCGCTTGTCTCCGCCATCCTGCCCACCTCTTGCTGCAAGCCCGCGGATCCCTTTTCGTGTGCTTCGTGTATTTCGTGGTTCATGCTTGCCCGTCCGGACGTTACCCCGGGCTCAGGCAAATAAGGCATACGGCCAAACGGGTCTGTTGGCGACGGTCTGCGTCATTTCGCGCCTCCCGCCGTGGCACCGCCCGTGATTCCGTCGATGGGCACCTTGGCCGGATCGTTCTTCCAGCCGTACTGTTTTTCGAACTCGGCCGGTGTGAGTGTAAGCTGCTCGCCGGTGTCGGTCAGGACGACGTAGGCCAGGTCGTCCTCCACACCCTTCGGGCTGTGGAAATGGCCCTGCGGCGTGAACAGTACGCTGCGGCCCTCGGGCAGGAGCATTAAGGTGGCGACAATCTGGAGTTCCTCCGGGTTGCGGAAGTAGATCATGTTCGTGCCATTGGTCGTGGCCAGGAGTGTCCCGCCACCGAACCACGAAAACGAGCCGTGCGCGGGACCAGCCAAGGTAGCCTGTCCCAAGCACTCGCTCGTTTCGACTCGCCATGCCGAGATTGTGGCATCTTGTCTCGCGTACAATACCTTGCCATCTAGGGACCATTGCATCGGCCAGACTCTCGATGGATCGCGCATTTTCAGATGCTTGGAATCGCCGCCAGGAATTGGGACGATCGACACCGCGGCCGTTTGGCCTACGACAATGTGGGCATTGTCTGGCGAAACACGGAGGCTGAATCCGCCCATGTCTTGCACAACAAGCTCAGTGCTTCCCGTGTTGAGGTTCCAGATCCGGAGCGTCCGGTCTTGAGGTGAAGTGGTTGCCAGCTTCTTGCCGTCGCTGGAGAAATCCAAGGCTTGAATGTTTCCCGTATGGCCCTCCAGGCGATGCAAGAGCCTATCGTTCTCTACGTCGACCACGCACGCGCTGTTGCCTTCACCCGGATACGCCATCCAACGTGCATCGGGTGACCACTCCTGGGTAGAGGTATTCTGCACTGCCTTCAGCGGAGGCGACGGCTTTCGCGTTTGCGGATCGAGCCACGCGAGTGAACTGCCCGTCCAAGCGAGCAATTGCCCCGATTCGGAAAACACGAGCCGGTGGCACCCCCTATTGAGAGCCTCCCATTCCCCCGACGCGATGCGCCAAGCAATCGCTGTGCATTGATTGCCAATCTGCTCCCCGGCTCCAAACAATCCAACCAGTTTTCGATCAGGCGCTTGCTGAATGTCCCACAGATAGTAATGGGCTCGTCCCACCATGTGCCATTGCGACTGAAGCGCGCCTGCGTCGAGCAGTCGTACTTCCCCAAGATGCCCGCCTAATGCAATCTGATCAGCCGCCGGCGACCACGCCAAACATTGCCACACATATAGGCCGCGCGGCACCTCTTGCCGGAGCAAGTCGCCCGAAGCGACATTCCATACGGATACATGATAATCGCTGCCACAGCTTGCCAACGAACTCCCGTCGGGTGAGAAGGCCACATCGAACACGTAACGGCGTTTCCAGGCCTCGGTATGTTCCATGCGTTTCTCGCCATAGATCCTTCGGCGCGTTTCGATGTGCCAGAGGGCTACCTGGCCGGCGCGGTCGCCGATGGCGAGTAGCGTTCCGTCGGCCGAGATGTCGATCGCGAGAATCCTGCCGGCATGCGGAATGGTTTTTGCTGGCTGAAGGTCGGCGTCGAACAGGCGAATGCCCTGCTCGTCGGCTGCGGCAAGGCGGCGGGCGTCGGGCGAGTAGGCGACGTCGAGCACGGGCCCTTGGAACTGGGTGAACGAGGCGACGGCCTTGCCGCCGCCCGGATCGAGCAGCACAAGGCCCTTGTCGCCGCAGGCGGCCGCCACGCGGGTGCCCCGGGCGACCAAGCCAGCGATTCAACCGGCCCGTCGCTGCACGCGACCGTTCGCAGCAGGCGGTGCGAGCGGGCATCCCAGAAGCACACGGCCCCGTCGTCGCCGCCGGAGGCCAGGTAGCGCCCCTCGGGCGAGACGGCCAGCGAGCGGACCTCCCCGCGCGGATGGTACAGCACGCGGAGCATTCGGCCGGTTTCCGGCTCCCACACGCGAATGGTGCCGTCTTGGCTGGCACTGGCCAGCCACTTCCCGTCGGGCGCATAGACAAGCCCCGTCACCGCCCGCCGATGCCCCACCGTATCGAGCGTCCACGCCCGCAGCCCCGCAACCCGTTCCGGCTCGCTCAGCAGCCCGAGCCCCAGCCGCCCGCCCGGCTTCACCTCGCCCCACGCCTCCGCGTCGGGTTCGATGGAAACTGCCGCCGGCTCGACCTTCACCGGCGGGCCAATGGTGATGGGTGTGGAAGCTTGTGGCGACTTGCCGTCCGTTTCCAGCTTCCCGCTTTCGACCTCCGCCCAGACTAGGGCCAGCCGGAAGCCAATGTTGTAGGCCCGGATGTCCGGCGCGGCCCTGTTGCGGTTCGCCGACCGGTACTCCCCGGCGATGCTGCCCCAGCTACCGCCGCGACGCACGCGGAGCGAGCCCGCCCCGGGACCTTGAGGATCGTCCGCCGGTGAGTTCCCATAGTACTCCTTGCCGAACCAGTCGGTACACCACTCCCATACGTTCCCATGCATGTCGTACAGGCCCCAGGCATTTGCCTTCAGTTCGCCGACCGGGTGCGTTCTGCCGCCCGAATTGCCCTTAAACCATCCGTACTGCCCGAGCATGGGCACAGTGTCGCCGAAGCCGAATGCCGTCGTCGTCCCCGCCCGGCATGCGTATTCCCATTGGGCCTCGGTCGGCAGCGCATATCTCATCTCCATGGCGGCGCGCCGTGCCTTGCTGGACGGCCCAACGTGGGCACCTGCTGCGTTGAGCCTCGCTAGGAAAGCCTGGATGTCGTCCCAACTCACCTTTTCCACGGGATTGGCCGGGGCCTGAAAATGCGACGGGTTATTGCCCATTACCGCCTGCCACTGGGCCTGCGTCACCTCGTACTTGCACAGGTAGAACGGCCGGGTGATCTTCACCCGATGCTGGGGGGCCTCGGTCGGGATCCTCTCAAGTGCCCCATCATCGTTGGCGGCCTTGGCCTCTTCGAGCGCCCTCTGCCGTTCTGCCTCCGTCGAGCCCATCATGAACTCGCCGGGCGGGATGAGCACGAACTTCATGCCGATGGAGTTCTCCATTTCCAGCGGCTTGCCGAGGTGCGCGGCCCAGGCCTCTTGGTGTTTGCGGGCTGTCGTGGCGTCGAACGGGGCGACGGCGGCAAGTACTTTCCACTCGATCCGAACCGCGACCTGCTCGCCGGGGGTTACGTCGACCGTGTCGGGTACGACGCCGTAGTGCTGGTAACCGCGGGCGAGGCTCAGGTGATAGGTGCCCGGCGGCAGCGCGATCTGCCCCTGCTTGTTGAGAATCAGTTCCCTGAGCGTGGTGCCCTGTTCGTACCGGGCAACCACCTGCACCTGGTCCAGCGGGCCTTCAAACGCCAGCGTGCCGCGGCCGCCGGGTGCGGTGGCGGGCTTCGAGGGCCGAAGCGCTACGGCCAACAGCGCGGCCAACACGGCCACAACCATCACCAGCCCGCCAACGACCAGATACGGCCGCAACGAACGCAGGGCAGAAACCGCCGGTGCAAGGCCGACCCCGGCAACGGTCGACCGACCCGCGCCGGTGCTCGGCTGTCCGCTGAGCCCTCCCGTGCTCGACACCCCCGCAGCCCGAGTCACCCCCGTGCCGGTGCTCTGCGCGGCCACCTCGTGCAGGAAGGCCTTCAGGGCGGCCCTTCTTCGGCTGCTTCCGGTAGACAACAGGCCGAAAGCTCCTCGATCACCTCGGCCATGGACCGCTGCCGGTCCTGGGGCTTTTTGGCCACCATGCGCTGGTATACGGCGTCCAACTGCGGCGAGACGTCGGCGCGCCCCTCGCGCAGCGACGGGATGGGCGCCTCGCGGTGGGCCATGAGC
>JAVEUP010000213.1:0-13132 GCA_034005525.1 Thermoguttaceae bacterium
GTGAGCGGGGTTCTGGAGTACGACGAGTGGCAGCACGTGGTGGTGACCGACGATGGGACCGGTAGCGGAGGTGTTAAGGTGTTCGTCAACGGAGAGCTTGCAGGAACACGCAATTCGTTCGAGTTCTTCGATCTGTTGCCCACCACGACTCTCCGGCTGGGCGCGGCGCGGCACAGTGGAACTTTGCAGTACCTCAATGGCGACCTGGACGACTTCGGCATCTGGAGCGTCGCCCTGACCGAGCCGCAAGCGGCCGGCCTCTACCAGTTTGCCACGGCTAAGGCGCTAGGTTATGACCTTGGTATGCTGCAACAGCTTTTCGACCATCATGAACGCGGCCCCGGCGGCGGCGAACTGGTGCTCGACGGCGAATGGCGGTGGCAGTACGCCGACGGGCTCGATACCGGTGTGGGGCTGTTGATTCGGAAGGATGGCCATTATTACTTCCAACTCGACGCTGCCGGCACCGGGCTGAAGGCCATACCTGAGCCCGGCACGTTGGCGTTGCTTGCATTCGGACTGATTGCCATTTCATCTGCGCGCCGGCGACGGGGCCCTGCGTGCAGGGCGGTTTGTTCGCCGAAATAGGACGCCACGTTCCAGTCCCACCGGGGCTTCCGGGTTCCTTAACGCGTGCACTTCTGATTGGCACAACAAGCGTCAAAGCCCTGCAGAGCAGCCCCAAATGCCCCCTCTCTGTGGCTAGGTCAAAATAATTTTGCCGTAACGGTTGTTCGGGCTGGGCAGGCGTGTTAGAATCGAAACCATGCAGCGAGGTAACTGTTACCGGGTGACGTGAGTCGGTACGGGGAGACCCCGATGGCTCGACTCATCTTCCCGGGGAAACGCTGCCGCGCGAACGAGTTCGGCCTATTCCTCTAGTTCCGCGACCTGTGTGTGCGGCAGTCCGGAAGGTCGGCAAAACACCGGAGGGACTCTTGTCATGAGGAAAATTCTGGTTGCCTGTTGGTTATTTGCGCAGTTCTATTCTGCCACGTTCGTGATGATAGCGCCCAGGGTTTCGGCGGCGCCGATCAACGCCTATGAAGGGTTCGACTACGATCCGGGTAGTCTGTCCGGGGCCAATGGGGGCACGGGCTGGACCACGGCCTGGACGACCGCGTCGACAAGCTATCTGTCGAGCATCATCGTCGATCCTGGCTCGGCGCTGCGCTACGTCAATGCCGCCGCGGGAATCGATATCGACGGCGGCAATCGGGCACTTCAGCTTTCCGCCATTCAAGACACGACGTTTCGTGACGCCGCGTACCGCGCGTACGAGCCTTCCACCGCGGGCGGCGAACCGGCCGCAGATCAATACTATAGTTTCCTCATCCAGCCGGTTTCCGGGTTGAGCGATACGGGGGCCAGCAACGACTCCGCTCGCGTCTTGACGATCAGGAGCGGCAGCGTCATGGGGACCGGTATCGGCAGTGCGTCCCAATTTGTTGGCCGCGACGGCGATACCGCCGGGTTTACCAACAGCGGCCCCGGTTCCAGCACGCCCACGATGGGCGAGACTTTCTTCATGGTCTTTCGCATTAGCCCCGCCGATGCAACCGGCACCCAGTGGGAAAACCTCACGGTTTGGGTCAATCCGACCAGTTCAGTCGCCTTTGACGGCTCGGCCGACTTCCGTCGCGCTACCACGATACCGGCCTCCGGCACGCCCAACGAGATTGTCTTTAGGTTGGGAAATCTGGAACTAGGCGACACATTTCTGATCGACGAACTCCGCGTCGGCTCCTCCTATGCCAGCGTGGTGCCCAGTAGCCATACGGGAACGGTGGCTTATCGCGAGGTCTTTCCCAGTGACGCCGCGGCGGCGCCCACGCTCAGCGAGTTGGGCTGGCGGGCCCATTTCGGCTCGACGGCCAGTTCCTCCGGCTCCGTGACGGGAACCGTCGAGGAGGGCGCCCGCGCAATGACCCCGGTCAACTCGTGGCCGCAAGCCCCCAGCGACTCGATCGGGTACCTCCACAAGACGAGTTCCAGCAGCAACAACTTCTTCTACTGGACAGATGAGTTCGGCATGAACGACTTCGACGAAGTCGGCGCGGTTCGATGGTGGCAAAGAAACGCGAGGACGGTTGACGAGTTCCGCGTGGCGATCCGCCTGGATGTCGACGGCACGCCGCACACGACCGCCGACGACGTCTGGCTGGTCACCACCACCCCGTTCGCCAACCACACCTCGGTTGCCACGCAGGTCAATTCGCTCGGCCACGTGTGGCAGCAGAACCAGCTTATCCCGGAAAACGTCGAGTGGCAGCAGTTCCACTTTACCCCGGGCAGCCAGATGGAACTGGGCGATGCGTACACGCTTCCGCCGGGCACGGCCGTGACCGCCTTCGGGCTCTACGCCGACTTCGGAGAGGTGCGAGGCGACCATCGCATCGACAATTTCGAAGTTGACACGGCCGCATTCGAGTGGCGCCTGACTCAGGAAGTGCTGATCGACTTCAACAACCGGCTCGATGCCGGCTCGCCCTGGAACGTGATCCACGCCGGCAACGACACGGCATGGAATAGCCTGATGAACACCGATGGGGAGGACTCGCTGATCGACTTCCGGCTGTCGGTCGACGTACTCAACGCTGCGGCCTCCGGATGGAACAGCAGCAGGCCGCTGCCCGCCTGGTCCACCGACGATGCGGCCTATGACTACGTCTACTACGAGGGCGACTCGCCGGTAGATCTGGAGTTCACCAATCTGAACGCCGGCAGCCGCTACGATTTCGAGATCCTTGCCGCGCGCAGCAACTCCGGGCGCATTCAGGATTTCGAGGTCACCGGCGCTTCGACGATGACTTTCCAGTTCGATCCCAAGGCTGAAGGTTGGGACCTGGGCAATTGGATTGTGCTGAGCGGAATTGCGCCGGACGCCGACGGCCGGATCACAATCCGTATGAGCAAGACGAATGTCTCGGTCTGCATCAACGCCCTGCGACTTCAGGAAAGGGTCCCGGAGCCGTCCTCGTTGGTTCTGCTTGGCATGGCAGCCGTTCTGCTGGGAAGCAGACGCCGGCGGCGGGGGTAATGGAAATGATGGAGGTGGAGATGATCAGGCCCCGGCGGCGCGGTACGGGCGTTTTTCGGATACATCCAAGAATCGAGTCATCGCAATGCCAATCGTCACGTGGAAGCCATTGACCAAGTCCGGTTCAACACCGGCGCTAATTCAGGGAGATTGCACCATGAACAAGCGGATCACCCGGCACATCAGAAACGGCCTTGTCACGAGCATCGCAATGTCCCTGCTGGCCCTTCAGCCGGCCCTGACGAACGCGGATGTCCCTACGAACGGCGACGAATTGATCTTCCGCGCCATCGCGAGCGACAGTTACGTGATCCACCAATACACCACCGTTGGAAGTTCCACGTTTGCTCCGCCGGACGGTGTTGAGAAGGCGGAATACTTGATCGTGGCCGGCGGCGGTTCCGGCGGGTGGCGCGGAGGCAACGACGGTGGTGCTGGAGGCGGCGGCGCCGGCGGACTGCTGACCAACCTGGGTGCCCCATTGACGATTGGCAGCGGTCCCTACGCGGTCATCGTCGGCAAGGGCGGCGACGTGCCGGCTGCGAATCAGGCCGGTCGAAAAGGCGACGCGTCGTCGATATTTGGCTTCACCGCCGAGGGTGGCGGTGGAGGCGGCATCTGGGATTCCAACGGCGGCGCAGGCGGTTCCGGCGGGGGTGCTGCGTCGCGCACTCAGGAGGCTGGCGGAGGCGGTGGAACGGGCAGCCAGGGGAACGACGGCGGCAGCCGCGGCAGCGCCATCGGCAACTACGGGGGCGCCGGCGGCGGTGGCGCGGGCAGTGCGGGCGAGAACATCATTGCCAACTTGGACGGCCGCGCAGGCGGCGACGGCGCACTGAATACCATCACGGGCGAGAACATCTATTACGCCGGGGGCGGCGGAGGCGGAGCCGCCTTGAACGGAAGTCCCGGACCCGGAGGGATCGGCGGGGGAGGCGATGGCCACAGTCCAGGGACGGACGGCCTTGGCGGCGGTGGCGGCGGCGGTTCCCGACAAGCCGATTTCCTCGCCGGCGCCGGCGGCTCCGGTGTGGTGATCGTACGCTATAAGCTTGACGAAGTCACCGGCTGGAATACCGATGGTTACTACGCCCTGCCCAACCAGGGCGTTGCCCGGTCGGTGCTGATTGACGACAGTATCGCGGTGAAAATCAACGACTTCTCGATCCTCCAGGGCGGTACGCTGTTGGTCGGTGACGGCGCCGGCTTGGCCGTTGACGGATCGCTGGCCCTGGGCGGGATGATGGTCGTCCACGGCGCGCTGAATATCGGCGGGCAAGTGAACGTGGCCGCCAGCGGCGGAGTCGCCCTGAAGGTCGGCCCCGGCTTCTATGGCGCCGCCGACGTCGACTCGCTGTTCAACAATACCTTTGCGGGCGTCTCCATGGCTGAAGGCTCGCTTGTCGGAATCGACACAACCGAGGGCGATTTCACGTACAGCACACCCCAGGCGGGTAGCCGCGGCCTGGTGAAGCTTGGCGCGAATACTCTGACCATCACCGGCGCCAACTCCTACACGGGTCCCACCGTCGTAGCCGGCGGCACGCTCGCCCTGGACGGGAGCGGTACGCTTCCCAACGGCGCCGTCATCTTGTCGGGTGACACCGCTGTGCTCGATATTTCGGGCATCTCGGCCGATAGCATCAGTATTGGCGCGTCGAGCCCCCCGCCCAATAGCATGAATATCGCATCGCTGACCGGTGTTGCCGGATCGGTGCTCCAATTGGGCGCCAAGCAACTCAACATCGGCGACGACGACACCGACGCCACCTTTGCCTTCGACATTGCCGGGGCCGGAAGCCTAATCAAGTCGGGCACCGGAACCCTTACGCTTGCCGGAACCAACACCTACGCCGGCGATACCCTCGTCAACGCGGGAACGATCAAGCTCGACGGTGCAGGCACCGCCGTGCCGGGCAACTTGGTCCTCAGTGGCGGCAACGTGATCTTCAATCGGAACAACCAGATCGCCGACACGGCCGACGTGACCATTACGGCCGGCCACTTGAACTCGACGGCCGGAACCGCAACCGATCGAAGAACCGATCACACCGAAACGATCGGCAGCCTGACCGTCACGGGTGGCAGTTTCCAGACGGGCGTCGGCGGCCAATGGACCATCACCGGCGACGCCCAATTCACCGGTGGCGAGGGAGGCACCAAGGTCGTCGTCAGCGTACGCGCCGGACTCGGTTTCGGCGGCTTGACCCTGACGAACGTGAACTCAACGACGGTGAGCACCGACAATAGTTTCAGTATTTACAGCGACAACGCCGCCGCACTGACCACCGTTTCGGTGGGCGCCGGCGGGCTGGTGCTCAACGACAGCCGAATCCTTGCGCGCAAGGGAAGTGCCGCCAACCATCAAGGGTTTGCACTGATCCTCGACGGCAACCTGAACGCGACTGGCGCGTCGGCCATCCAGCTTAGCACCACGGGAACGTACTCCTACGGCGCCGGCGAACTGCGGTTGAGCAGCACGGCGGGGACGTTTACCCGCACGCTCAATGTTGACGGCGACGCCTCGCAGTTGCGGATCGAGGCCGACATCACCAACGGCGCCGCCACCAGCGCCGGCATCGTCAAGACCGGAGGCGGCTCGCTCGTGCTGACCGGAACCAACACCTACACCGGCGGCACCACCGTGGCCGAAGGTGTACTCGCCATCCAGTCCGCTGCCGCCCTGCCCGGCTGGGACACGGCGAGCGGCGCGGCCGCTGGCGGCTTCACCATGGCCGACGGCACGATCCTGGTCATCGGGGCCGGCGTCAGCGACACCGAGTTCAATACTATGCGCGCGAAAGGCAACTTCGCGCCCGGCGCCGCCATCGGAGTCGATACGAGCGAAGGCAATCGGACGTTTGCAGTAGACATCACCGGCGCGGTCCCGCTAGTCAAGCTTGGCCCGAATACCCTAACTCTTTCCGGAACCAACGACTACAGCGGCGGGACCACCGTGGCCCAAGGCGTGCTTACCATCGACTTGACCAACGCCCTGCCCGGATGGGATCAAGAGGGCTCGTACAGCGTTGCCGATGGCGCTGTCCTGGCAGTCGGCAATGGTGTGAGCGTGGCTGATTTCAACACCATGCGCACTTTGACCGGCAATTACGCACCCGGTGCCGCCATCGGATTGGACACCAGCGCGGGCGCGCGAACCATTAGCGCCGCGATCACGGGCGGTTCGCCCGACGGACTGGCACTGGCCAAGGTGGGTTCCGCAGACCTCACCCTGACCGCAAACAACACCTACACCGGCCTGACGGTCGTGCGCGAGGGAGCGCTCCTGCTCGACACAAACCACGGACTGCATGGCGGAAGCGCGAGGGCTATTCCGGGCGACGTAGTGATCGACGGCGGCAGTCTGAGATTCGCCCCCGGATGCACGCCGAACCAGATTGCCGACCACGCAAGCGTGACCGTGATTTCCGGGCACCTCAACTCGACGTCCGGGGGCGACGGTGGCAGGAGAGCGCATACGGAAACGCTGGCCAACCTGACGCTCATGGGCGGCACGTTCCAGACGGGACGGAATACTACCGCCTCGTGGAACATCACCGGCGACGGCGTCGTCGTCGGGGGAACCGGAGTGAGGGTTCTGGTCAATGACAGGAGCACGCTCCGTATCGGCAGTTTGACTCTGACGGACCTGACCTCAACCGGTTCCTATTCCAATAACAGCTTCACCATCCAAGGCCACGAAGCGGCCAAGGAAGGCACACTGTGGGTTGGCGCCGGCGGGCTGACACTCAACAACAGCCGCATCCTAATGCGCAAGGGGAATGCTGTTGGCCACGCCGGGGCTTGGCTCGTCCTCGACGGCGACGTGACCGCGACCGGCACGTCCGCCATTCAGATTATCAGCCCCGCCACGTATTCTTACGGCGCCGGCGATCTGCGACTGAGCAGCGCCGCCGGCACGTTTACCCGCACGTTCGACGTCGACGGCGGCCACTCGCACTTGCTCATCAGCGCCGATATCACCAATGGCGCCGCCGACGCGGCCGGAATTCGCAAGACCGGTCTCGGCATGCTCACGCTTGCGGGAACCAACACGTACACCGGCGGTACCGAGATTGTCCAAGGAATCCTCGAAATCGTTGATGGAGGCTCTCTGGTCGGCAACGTCGTCAATCATGCCGAATTGCTGCTGAACCGATCCGATGTTTGGAGCTTCGCGGGCAGTGTTTCCGGCATGGGAACCCTGACCAAGCTGGGGCCCGGCACCGTTACGCTTACCGGAACGAACACGTATACCGGCGCCACCAGCGTCCAACAGGGCGTTCTGACTTTCGGCAACGTGGGGGCACGTCCCGATGCCAGCGAGGTTGATGTGACCGCAGGCACAGGATTGGCACTCGCGGTCAAACTCGGCGACCCCGGGTTCTTTGATTCCGGCGACATCGACGCGCTCTTCGCCCGCACGTTCGCGAACGTCGCGATGGCCGACGGCGCGCTGGTCGGCATCGACACCACGCAGGGCGATTTCACCTACGGCAGTGATACGCCGGCCGTTCATCTCGGCCTGGTCAAGGTTGGCCCGAATACACTCACGCTCACCGGCGTCAACGCCTACACCGGCCCCACCGTCGTATCCGCTGGAACACTCGAGCTGGCCGGCGGCGGTTCAGTTCCCGGCACGACGGCGGTGACTCTCGCCAGCGCAGGCGCCATATTCAATATTTCGGGCATCTCGGCCAGCAGTCAGAATATCGGCTCGTTGGCCGGCGTTGCCGGGTCGGTTGTCGTCCTGGGTGCGAAGAGCCTCAACGTCGGCGGCGACAACACCAGCACCGTCTTCGCCGGCGACGTTTCCGGCGCCGGCAGCCTGACCAAGTCGGGCACCGGCACGCTTGCGCTTGCCGGGACCAACGGCTATATCGGCGGCACGACCGTTGCGGAGGGCGTTCTCAGTTTCCGAACCAAGGCAGCGTTTCCTGCCACAGGGCAGGTGAACGTGGCGGCAGCCGCCGGCCTGGCCCTCGGAGTTGGCGGCACGGGGTTCTTTGGCGCCGGTGACGTTGACGCGCTGTTCGGCGGTACGTTTGCGAACGTCTCCATGGCCGGCGGCTCGTTGGTGGGCATCGACACCGCACAAGGCAGCTTCACCTACAGCAGTAACACGCCGGCGGTCAACCTTGGCCTGGTCAAAGTGGGCCCGAACACACTCACCCTGACCGACGCGAATAGCCACACCGGCGGCACGGTGGTGGCCGAGGGCGTGCTCACGATCGGCTCGACCGGCGCGCTGCCCGGGTGGAGTCTGGAGGGCTCGTACACGGTGGCCGATGGCGCCGTCCTGGCGGTCGGAAACGGCGTAACCGAGCAGGACTTTCATACCATACGCACCCTGACGGCCAACTTCGGACCCGGAGCGGCCACCGGAATCGACACGAGCGAAGCGGACCGCACGTTCGCAAGCAGCATCACGGGCGAACTCCCGTTGGTCAAGCTCGGCTCGAATACTCTCACCCTCACCGCAAATAATGGCCACACCGGCGATACTATTGTCCGCGAGGGAACGCTCGGGCTTCATGCGACTTCTGGAAGGGCCGTGCCCAACGACGTGATTCTCGATGGCGGCAACGTGACCTTTGACCGAAACAACCAGATTGGCGACGACGCCAACGTAACCATTGTCGCCGGCCACTTGAACTCGACTACCGGGACCAGCACGGACCGGAGAAACGACCATACGGAAACATTGGGTAGCGTGACGGCCACGGGTGGCAGTTTTCAGACGGGCACGGGATCCAAGTGGACTATCACCGGCCACGGCGATTTCACCGGCGGTAGCGGCAATACGAAGCTTGTTGCCAACAGCGGCACCGAGCTTGCTTTCGGCGGTCTGACGTTGACAGACCTGACCTCAGTAGGCGTGGCCCCTAACAACGGGTTCACTATCTATGGCGACCGCACGACCTTGACCACCGTTTCGGTAGGTCCCGGCGGGTTGACGCTGAACAACAGCAAGATTGGCATGCAGTTGGGATCGGCCTCGAACGCCGGAAACGCCTTGATCCTTGGCGGCGACGTGGCGGTGACCGGGACGTCGACCATTCAGAGGGTCAGCACTTTGGGTGTGGACAGAAGGTTCATTTGGCTGAACAACACCGCGGACCCCGTCACCCGCACGTTCGACGTGGCCCCCGGCGGATCTTTGTGGACTGACGCGATCGTCACCGACGGTGACTCCGGCGAGTTCGACGAGGGCGGCCTGGCCGTGCCCGCCGGCGCCGGCAGCATCGTCAAAACCGGGTTCGGCGCGCTCACGCTTGCGGCCGACAACACGTACACCGGCACCACCACGGTCCTGGCCGGTATGCTGGAAGTGACCGGCTCGCTGGCCGGGAACGGTTCGGCCGACGTGCGGGTCGCCTCCGCTGGAACGGCCTTCGACGGTACGGCGCCGAGCATCGTCCGACGGGTGGTTGGCGAAGGATCGCTGGCGGGCCTTGGCTCGCAGATTGTCGGCGAGCCCCGGCTGGCCGGCTTCCACACCGAGGCCGAATTGCTGGCCGGCGTGAACCACAGCGGCGGCGCGCTGGACGTGGGCATGGCGTGGCGCATGTTTGGCGACGGCGAGGCGCAGGGCACGGCCCCGTACCTTCGCCCGGTCAGCGACGTGCTCAGGCTGACCGGCATGGCCGGGGACTCGGAACCGACCGACCCGTTCGTCCTGCAAATGAGCTACGACGCAAGCCTGGTAACCCCCGCCACCGAGGGTGGCCTGCACTTGGCGTGGCTTGACGGAACGCAGTGGGTCAACGCGGTGGCCGGCAACTTCGGCGCCGGTACCGAGGTGGTCGAGCGGTATTGGGGCTCCTGGGACGAATTTGTGACCGAGTACAGCAGCGACTTGAACGTGCACCTCGGTTCCTGGGGCGTCGACACGGGCAATGCGGTGGTGTGGGCCCTACTGGACCACAACAGCCAGTTTGGTATACTCGTACCCGAACCCGGGAGCGTGGTGCTTCTGGTGTTCGGGGTTTTGGGGCTGCTGGCGTTCGGCCGGCGGCGGTTTCGTGTTTGAGATAGAGTATTTCGGAGTCAGGCAGCGCTCGGGGGGATTGTGCAAGTCGCGAAGCGGCAGGGAGGAGACTACGACCGCATTATGTTTTTCCCATTTTCTCCTTCCCGTTTTTCGCTCTTTCAAGTGAACGTTTTCGTCCACGCATTTGATCAAGGTCAGCCCATGACATCCGGCAATCCAAAATCCAAAATCCAGAATCCAAAATCTGCCTTTACCCTGGTGGAGCTTCTCGTGGTGATTGCCATCATTGGCATTCTCATTGCGCTGCTGCTGCCGGCGGTGCAGGCAGCTCGGGAGGCTGCCCGGCGGATGCAGTGCAGTAACAACTTGAAGCAAATGGGATTGGCACTGCACAATTACCACAGCGCCCTGCAGTGCTTTCCGCCCGGGAACATATCCTGGCCGGCAATGTCCAGCACAAGGGGTTGGGGTTGGGGCGTGTTCATCCTCCCTTACATGGAACAAAGCGCCCTTTACGACGCGTTGGACCCTACCCGGATCCGGATCGACCAGGTCGAGGGCGGAACGTATCCGGCCCCAGGATCACCCCTGACACAAACGCGTCTGGATTTCTATCGCTGCCCCTCCGACATGGGGCCCAACATTAACCAACATCGCGCCGACCATGGGACTTCGAACTATGCGGGCGTATTCGGCAATGGTACGCCCGCTGGAAGGGACCCCAATGGCGATAGCTATCCGAACATGTTTGAATCCGGCCATGATTGGAGAGCCGGTAACGGAATCTTCTACGCCAACAGTGCGACCCGCATCGCCGATATCGGCGACGGAACCAGCAATGTGTTGGCCCTCGGCGAGCGGGCGTTTTCCCATGTCGGCAAATACGAGTACCACGGCGCGATATGGGTCGGCAAATGGGAGCACGGGAGGTGGTCTTCGACCACACGTGCCATTCGAAACAACGATGCGGAATGCATCTTCGGTACCGCGGTGCGGGCGTTCAGCAGCCGGCACCCGGGAGGTCTGAATTTCGTGTTGGCCGACGGTTCGGTACAGTTCATCTCTGCCAACGTTGACCGGATGATCATGGCCAGAGCCGGCGACCGCGATAGCGCGGCGCACTGGGATTCACGTTACCGGGTTCCGTACACAATGCCATAGTGCTTTGTCAGATTTCAAACTTGGGGTGAGCATCCTGCTTGCCGAGACATGTGAGCCCGCCATCGCAACCTGAACGGTTACGCCACGTTTGCAGGGAACCCGACAATTCGGCTTTGGCAAAGCAATCGTTTGAAACAACTACCCTCCTTCTTCTTCCTCAAGGAGACCACGAATGAAGAAGACGTTCACAGTTTCGGTATTGGTATTCAGCCTCGGTTCGTTCATTCTGGGATGCGGCGGAAGCACCCCACAATCGATCCCGCATTCGCAGGGGGTTCCGCAACCACCACCGCCTGCGGAATCCGAATCGGACTATTCCGCCCCGAGTCAAGTTGACTGAGTTGCGACTCTTCCTGCCGTGGCGCGTTCTTCTGGCGCGGAGTCGGCTTGCACACGCCCGGGAAACCGCTGCTTGGACTCGTGTTTCGTGTGGGCTCATATCGTTGGTTGCCCGGCAAAGCTCGCAACCGGGATCGCCGCCTTTGCCGAGATCGTTTCCCTATCACGCTGAGATTCGCTGAATGGTTGCAAACCTGCGTAAGTGCGGTTAGAATCGGTGGTATAGTAACGAAAACTGTACTCGGAGCCAAATACCCTTGGCCCCAAAGGGATTTCAAGCTAACCATCTTGCCGCGACATGCACCGGAAGTGTCGGCATGGTGGGCAACTGCAACCCAGAGGAGCTAATTCCATGCGAATCACCCGACTCTTCTCCGCCACACTTGTACTCGCTGCTCTTTCGACGTCCTTCCTCCACGCTGATCCCGTTGTCCCGGATTTGATCGCCTACTGGGACTTCAATCAGACCTCGGGGACACAATTGCCCGCCATTGTCGGCGGCTTTGATGGTACGCTGGGAGGCACCTGGCCGGGCGACGACAGCCAGTGGGTCGAGAGCACGCTCGGGCTCGGCCATACCCTGAGCTTCAAGGGCGGCTGGGCCGACATGGGCCAGCTTGCCTTCGACAACCCCTTGAACACAGACGGTCCACTTACCATCGCGGCTTGGATCCAACCGCACTCTCACGGCTCTGGGAATACCGCGGGGCGCATCCTCAACCACCGCACCACTTCGACCTCGCACGGCTACGAGTTCTACTTGCGACAAACCGGCCAACTCGCTCTGCACGGAGTGGGCGGAAATGGTTACGCCAATACGCCAAGCAACGTGCTCGAGGTCAGGTCCACAGCACCGTGGCAGCACGTTGCCGTGACGATGAGCGAAGTGTACCAGGTCGGGGGAAATGACCGGACGGATGTGACCTTCTACGTCAACGGCGTTGCGGTCGATTCGCAGACGGTGTCGGCGGTACGGCGCGTCACAGGAAGCACGCAGCCGACCTTGCTGCTGGGCGACTCCACGGCGTTCGGCGACGCGGGGCCCGGCGGCCGGGGCTTCGACGGCCTGATGGACGACGTGGGCGTGTGGGGGCAGGTAATGACGCCTGCCCATATCGCCACGCTCCATTCGGTTGTGCATCACAGGGGAATGAACTACGACCTCGGCCAGACGCAGCAGCTTTTCGAAATCCATGGCGCGGGCGAAGGCTCAGCGACCGTCGGCGGCCGCACGTGGAACTACGCCACCGGCCTGAGCACCAACCCGGCCGATCTCGGCCGAGTGGTCGTCGCCGATGGCAGGTACACCATCGCGTTGGATTCCTCTGGGACCGGGGTCAGTGCGCCGAGCCACCTGGTGGCCTACTGGAATTTCAACCAGTCGTCGGGAACTACCTTGCCCGACGTCCTCGGAAACTATCACGGAACGTTGGCAGGGTCCTGGCCGGGAGACGGTAGCGGATGGGTGGCGGGAAAAGACGGATTGGGAAATGCCTTGGATTTCAGCAGCGGATGGGTCGATATGGGCGCAGTCCCCCAAGATAACCCGATGAACGCCAGCGGCGCGCTGACCATTGCCGCTTGGATCAAACCGGACT
>JAVEUP010000214.1:0-13117 GCA_034005525.1 Thermoguttaceae bacterium
CTCTTCCGATCTTTTTCACGTTCAGCGTGCCGGCTTGAATCAGGTCGACGATGCTGAGAGTGCGGCCGCCACGCTGGTTGAGCTGCTCGATTTGGCGGAGGTTCTCGGTGTCGAGGGTCATCGGTCGATGGAAAGGCTCTGCTGTATCGGCCAGTGGCTTGGTGGGGGCTAGTGCCACAACAACCGCAGCCACGAGAAGGACGAGCGAGAGCCGCCGTAGCCTTCTGTCAAGGCTTGGGTCTCGTCCTGGGCTTGGGCTTTAGGGACGCCGATGTGTCGATCTTGGGCAATCCATGGCGCACCGCATATTGCGCGAGCGCCGCGCGGGAAGGGGGCGGAGGAGTTGTATGCCGTGCATGTGTCCATCGCACTCATCGACACCCCAACTTCTTTACGACCTCCTCGCTTTATGGGTAATGTGGAAGTCGCGGAGCAACACGTCGCCGCGATGCATGTCGCGGAATCGTCTGAAATCCCGGTCTGAGATTCCGCGGATTTGAAAACGATGCTTGTGATAAACTACATCGCAATCCGCAACTGATTGCTCGATGCTCACAAGACGTTCGCGGTCCCTGTGTAAGCTCTGTTCTTCGATTCGGACTGCCTCGGCAATTTTCCGACGCTTCTCCAGCTCAGCCGCGAGTACCTCGCGCTCGATCGGATCGCTGGGTGCGACAGACTAAAGCTTCTGCTCGGACGCCCTACCCAGACTCCTCCGCGACTTGTAGCCGAGCCGCTTGGCAATTCGATCTTGAGCGGATCGCCATTCGGCCACCTCGACAGCTAGAACCTCTTCCACGTCAGCGTACACTCCCTTGTACAAACGCATACCTCGCGCCTTCAACCGCTCCACTCCCTCTGTGGTTGTGGCGGGGATCGGTCGTTCGCGCAGAACTTCGATCCACTCATAGGTGAGGGTCTGCTCGGAGAATTCATCCATGGGGACTTCTTCCTTCAACGCACCCTACTGTAATGCCGTCGCGGCATGTTGAGGCGGGACGGAGGTAAATGATGCTGATCATTTGCATGATAGAGACAGCAAGAGGGAAACACAAGACCGAGTCGCTTTCCATATCCACATGGACGTCGACAAGTTGTCGCCAAGGCCTCAACGATGTCTGTCGCGTGCTCTGTTGCCGAACAGTCGACAGGGCGATCTCAACGCGGCTAGCCCTCCCCCAAGCGTCCTCTGGACATCTGCAACCGTCCCTCTGGCTTCAGCGTCTTCCTTCGATGCCCGATCCTGAGCACTCCCTCCGCAAACTCCAGCCGGATTTCCAGATCTCGCCCGGCACGCAGGTGGTGGTGAAGGTCGCCAAGGCGTTGCCAGGCGGCGACGGGCACAAACCGGCCGGCAGCGTCGGGGTGGTCATCGAGGCCCCGCCCAGCAACCGCCAGCCCTACCTGGTGCGGTTCGCGGACGGGGCCGTGGTGAAGGCCCACTTCGACGAGTTGTCCCTCCGTCGCCGCGAGGTGGACGATGTCCTCGGCGAGGTCGACGAGGATTTGCTGCCCTATGTCATCTACCGCTGCCAGGTGGGATCGAAGGCGTTCGGCCTTGCCTCGGAGGATTCCGATGATGATCTGCGTGGGATCTACCTGCCGCCGGCCCGCCTGCACTGGTCACTGCGGCGGCTGCCCGAGCAACTGGAGCTTCAGGCCGGCGACCGGGACGAGGTGTACTGGGAGCTGGAGAAGTTCCTGCGGCTGGCGCTGAAGGCGAACCCGAACTTCCTCGAAACGCTCTGGACTCCTATGGTGCTCGATGTCGACGAGACGGCCGAGGAACTGCGGCAGATACGGCAGGCATTTCTGTCGAAACACGTGTACAAGACCTACTCGGGTTACGTGCTCAGCCAGTTCCGCCGCATGGCCAACGCCTACGAAAGGAAGGGGGCCTACAAGGCCAAGCACGCGATGCACCTGATCCGGCTGCTTCACTCGGGCATCGCTGCCCTACAGACGGGCGAAATCCGCGTCGAAGTAGGCGAGCACCGCGAGGAACTGCTTGAGATCAAGGCGGGCGGCCTATCGTTCGACAAGGTGAAGCAGCGGGCCTTGGATTTGGACGGGCGGTTCCAAGAGGCGTTCGAGCGGACGACACTGCCCGAACAGCCCGACTTCGCCCGCGTGGATCGCTTCCTGTGTGCTGCCAGAAGGAGGATGGTCGATGCTTGAGCTGGATCTCGCCGCCCTGCGGCGATTGGTGGAAGAATTGGACTACGACCCGCTGTTCGTCACCGTCAGCGGCGCCCACCTGTACGGCTTCCCCTCGGCCGACAGCGACGTCGACCTGCGTGGCTGCCACAAACTGCCGCTGGCCGACGTGGTGGGTCTCGATACGCCACGGGAGACGATCGAGCCGGAGTTCGACTTGGCCGGCACCAAGGTCGAGCTGGTCAGCCACGACGTGGGCAAGTACCTGCGGCTGCTGGTGAGGAACAACGGGTCTGTGCTGGAACAGATTTTCTCGCCCATCGTCGTGCTGGGGCAGGCGTTCCTCGACGAGCTGCGGCCGATCGCCCGGCGGTGCATCACGCGGCATCACTACCACCACTACCGCGGCTTCTGCGCCACGCAGCGGAAGCTGATTGAGAATGAGGAGCCCAAGCTGGCCAAGCCGGTGCTTTACGCCTACCGCGTGCTGATGACCGGCATCCACTTGCTGCGGACCGGCATCCACTTGCTGCGGACCGGCGAGGTGGAGGCGAACCTGCTGCGGCTCAACGAGCACTTCGGCCTGGAGTTCCTTGACGAATTGATCGCCCAGAAGCAAACCGCCGAGCAGGTCGCACTGGACCTCGACCGGGAGTTCCATTCAGGGCGGCTGGCCGAGCTGGAAGCGCAGCTCGATCAGGCGTTCGAGGAATCCACGCTGCCTGAGGAGCCTGACCGCGAGGCGGTCAATGAGCTGCTGGTACGGATGCGGCTTGGTCTTTAGAGGAACACACAATGGCCACAACCGACGATCTGGTATTTCGTCTAAGGCGGATTTATGCGGCTCTCGGCGAGGGTGTCGAAATCGACCTCTCTCATGCTGCCCGAAGCCGCATCTCGGTCAGAGATTGTTCAGTTCGTCCTTTCGGGGGGGCAATCCGCGAAGCCCTCGTTCTCAAAGCAGGTCAGTTTCAGTACGGTCATCGACAAATACTTCGCAGCGTATACGCAGGGCAAGGAGGATTCAACGATTGCTGGGGAACGTATCCACACTAGCCACTTGCTCAGGCTCATCGGCAAGGGGAGGCTTTTTAGGGGGATCGACTCGGACACGCTCCAGCAGTACGCGGCGAAGCGACAGCGCGAGAAAGGACAGCGCGGCCGGAAACTGTCGGTTGAAACCGTGAAGAAGGAGTTCCATACATTTGCGCAGGTGTGGGTAATGGCTCGGGCAAAGGGCTATGTGTCAGGTCCATCGCAGACGAAGGAAGTGAAACTTGACCTGCCTGACGGGCACAAGGGAGCGCTGAGCGAGGTCTGTGTGGGTGTTACCCGCGAGCCGCCGGACGGAAGTGAAGGAAGGGGGACGGGCTCTTTCATGGGCGGGCCCTTGAAATGGGCAAAAAAGCAGACACAATGAAGATCATCGCACCGCCGTTGTGGGGTCTCGGTGGTGGTCATGGAGTCGAGGACCCCGTCGGGCTGCAAAGGATATTCCATGAAAACCACTATCCTCTTCCCGTTGCTGATTGCTCTGATGTGCGGTGCGCTGTTGGCAGAGCCGATTGACGTCAACGGTCGCTTTCAAACAAAAATACCCGGCGGCTTTCCCGATGGCTGGGTCGTGCACGAATGGGGCGGCTACAAACCGTTCCCGACCGTCAAGACCATCCCCAACGCCTGCGAGGGCAACACGGCATTGAGCATCACCGACATCCTTGGCGACGATGGCGGCGCCATCCAGACCCGTGCAAAGTTTTCCGCCCGCTCCGGCTCCGTCGGCCGCATCTCGCTGATGGCGAAGGGAAAAGGGCTTGCCTGGGCGACGTTTTACCGATGGGGCGAGAAGGGCCAGTGGAACGGGGTCATCGTCAGTTCGCCGTTTGCCCTCTCCGAGACCTGGCAGCCGCACGTGTTGACGATTCCCATTGACAACGGACATGCTTGCGAAACGCATGCCGTTTCGCTCGCCATTGGCGGCAAGATGGGCGCGGAGATCCAGATCTGCAATTTGACCCTCGACATCCAGCCGGCGACAATCGTCGGCGACAACCGTCTGCCAAAATCCTGGACGATCTTCGGTCCCGTCCCCGAGGATTTCAAACCATCGCCGGCACAACTGCAATCGATTCCCGACACGCTGGGCGGCGCGAAAGGCGAGACGGTGAATCTCATTTCCAACACTGTGGATTGCGCGCCCCTGGTCGGTCCCGGCCCGAATCGATGCGCGTGGGCAATGGCGCGCATCGAGGCCGAGTACGACTGCGACATGACAGTCGGCGCCGGCACCGCCGGTTCGATGCAGTACTATCTCAACGGCGAGCCGGTTTTCGAGATCGCGGCGTCAGGCAACGCCCCATCGGCGGTCGAGATCGACAACCACGTCAAGACCGTCCGGCTCAAGCAAGGCGCCAACGTGATCGCGATCAGGATTGTCACGGGCGAGGCCGGCTCGGTTCTGAAAGTCGCCGGTCCGCTGGACCTGCGCGGCGTGGTCCGCCGACTGCAGCTTTCCCGACTCGCTTTCGAGGAAGATTTCGACGGTTCTTCGGTCCAATGTTCCGGAGAGCCGCGTTTGATCCAGGGGCATCCGACGCCGGGGCTCCTGTCGGTCACCGGACAGGGCGTCTTCCGGACGGACGCGAAACTGGCGATCACCTGCCCAAACAACGTCGAGCCGCTTCCCGACAAGTCGGACGAGAACCTGTTCGCCGCCGCGGGGGTCCGGGTTCAGAATCTCGGGCGAGAGTCGTCCCCGCGCCGAACCGCGACACTGGAGATTGCCGCTTCCGACCTGGTCTGCCGCATCGTTTCGAGCAAGGACGAAGTCCTGACCGTCTCGGTCCTCGAAGACAACAGTCAACTGGACACGCTGGAGATTCCCACGAACTGCCTGCCGGCGGATTTCGTGTTCGGCGTCAACGGCCTCGAGAAATGGACCGTATCGATTCACAGCCTCGTGGACAGCAAAACGACGACACTGAGCGGGAAGCGCCGGACGCCCGGATCCTCAACCGTCGAGTTCAGCTACTGCCTTCTCGCCGACAACGCCCCGGCCGAGGCGACGCTCGACAATCTCGCCATCGGCCTCGCCAGGCTGGAATCGAAAACCTCGTCGACGCCGTTCCGAATCGATCTCGCCCCGCGGTTCGATCCCGTCCAGGCGGGCTGGAAGAAAGTGTTTGACGACCAGTTTGACGGCCAGGGGGTGGATCCCGGCAAGTGGTACTTCAGCCCCACGAGCGAAAGGGACTACGCCAAAGTCCACGACGGACTGCTGGAAATCGTCTGCAACTGGGCGACGCCGGACAAGACGAAAACCAAGAGCGCCAGCCTTTATTCCAACGAGGTCTTCGGACACGGCTACTTCGAGACGCGGGTAAAATTCCGCCAGCAGCCCGGTTGGTGGTCCGCCTTCTGGCTCTGCACGCACGGACCGTCCAATCCGTTCCTCGACGGCTGGGAAATCGACATCTACGAAGATTACTACATGGGCCCGAAAAGTCCGGGCGAACCGCCGCGCGGCGTCCTGGACCATAACCTGCACGTCTTCGCCTGCGGCACGCTGAGAAGCTGGAATTACGGCTCCCAACTCCCCGGCAAAGTCGACGACTGGTACGTCATCGGCTGCAAATGGACCCCCTTCGAGGTGTCGTATTACCTCAACGGCAAGCTCATCCAGTCGGAAGCCAACCACAGCCCGTACAGCTCGGTAACCTTCGACCCGTTCAACCACGCGGCCGGTTACGTTCCGCTGCACGCGATTCTTTCCGGTTGCTGCGGCAAGTCCGGCGGCGACCCGACGAAGGGGAAGTTCCCCGAGAGCTTCTTCGTCGATTACGTCCGGATTTATGAATATCCGCACGACTCCGACCCGGTGGTCCGGTTGGTCAAAAAGCCCGACGAATCCACCTTCATCCTCAAGCCCGGCGAGGAACTGGATTTCGAGGTGGAGGTTGAACCGTCGGGCAAATCGGGGGCGAAGATCCAGCAGGTTTACCTCTTCGACAGCGGCGCGCTTCTGGATTACCGCTCTGCTCCGCCCTACCGTTTCAACGTCAAAATCACGCAGGACTACTACGACAGCACGAATTTCGTCAAACCGGGGCGCACGGGAATCCGGCCCGATTGGGATCGCGGGCTGCATGCGTTCTGTGTTTTCGCGCAAGACGAAAACGGCAACGTCGGACGTTCGGAAAACGTCGTCCGACTGCTTCGCAAGCAGGGCAAGACAGGCCCGTACCGTGGAATACCGGCGCAACTGCCGGGCGAGATCATGCTGTCGCATTACGACGAGGGAGGGCAGGGATTCGCCTACTGCGACGGTACGCCAGGCAACAACGCCAGCAAGACATTCCGCGCCAACGAGGACGTGGACGCCGGCGAAACGGTTGTCGGCGGAGTCTCGGGCGGCGAATGGCTCAAGTATACGGTCCACGTCAACCAGACCGCGAACTATACGTTCACGCTCGATTACGGAACGCCGTCTCCGAAACAGCGGGGCCCGAAACTGATGGTCGACTGCAAGGCCGTCGGCGACTTCGAGACCCCCGCGCACGAATTCCCCGACTGGCGCCATACCAGCCAAGCGGTCCTGAGAGGAGTCCCGCTCACCGCAGGCGATCATGAAATCGTCCTCCTCATGCAGGGCTCGTACAACTTGGGCGCGCTAAAGGTCGCGGCGGAGTGACGATCGATTGCCCTGCATCCAACGAGGAGAACGAAATGGACAGTTTCAACAAAGTCATTACGGCCACGGCCCGCACAACGCCCCTTCTCGGTCATTTGGGATTTGTGTTGTTGTTCGTCGTTGCAGCGCAGCTCCTTCCGGCCGTCGCCCGAGCACAAACCTGTCGGTTGAACGCCTCCTGGCCAGCCTTTGACTACGACGGGAAACCAGCGCAGGCGGACGGCTCTTTTTCGAAAACGACCGTGGCAGGTTCGCAGATCGAGACGGCGGGCCATGCCGCCGAGACACGAACGATGACCGCCGCGGATGGAAGACTGCAAGTTCGGCTCGACGGCAAGACTTACAAGGGCTTCCCCGCCGAGGAATACGCCGTCTTGTTGACCAATCTCTCGAAGACGGAAACGACGGGGATTGTCGCCAACTTCCGGTCGCTCACGATTTTCTTCGACAAGCCAGCATCAAACAAGCCGGTCGTGCTCAACGTCCTCCGCGGTTCCACCTGCAAGGCGACCGACTTCCTCCCGGAAGCGTTTCCGATTGAAGCCGGAGAAGAGAAAATTCTGGCGACGACGTGCGGGCGGTCCTCGAACGACTTCATTCCGTTCCTCGAACTGAATCTCGACGACCGGAACGGCTATCTGTTTGTCGTGGGCTGGACCGGATCGTGGAAGGCGCGGTTTGCGAATACCGGCCATGCGGTGGAGGTCGAGATCGGGATGGAGCGGACCAACTTCCGGCTCCTGCCCGGAGAAACGATCCGCCAGCCGTCCGTCTTCGTGCTGGCCCGCAAGAACCAGACGCGGCGCGAATTCAAGAAGCTGGTCCACCGGTTCATGCTCGACCACAAGGTTCCCCGCAATTCGAAAGGGCAAATCATCCCACCGATTTTGGCGGTCGCGTCGGGCGGCGGGAACAAGACGCCGAAAATGATGGCGGACATCCTGCAATACTGCCTCGACAACAAGATGCCGTTCGACACGTATTGGGTCGATGCCGGCTGGTACGGCGCGCCGCACGAGGACGAACTGTATTCCAACTGCGGGCCGAACTGGTGGAAGTACGTCGGCGACTGGCGGGTCAACACGACCACGCACCCGACCGGCGACCTGTTGCCGATTGCCAACGCGGTCCACGAAGCTGGCTTGAAGTTCCTGCTCTGGTTTGAGCCAGAACGCATGACCGATTCCGCACCCATCCTGCAGACGCATCCAGAATACCGGCAGGGGCAACTGGTCGACTATGGCAATCCCGAGGCGCTCCGCTGGATCCAGGATACCGTCTACGGAATCATCGCGAAGCACAAGATCGATGTCTACCGCCAGGATTTCAACATGGACCCGGGCCCCGTCTGGCGCGGCATGGATGCGGCCGACCGCGTCGGCATCGCCGAAGCGAAGCACATCGCCGGGATGTACAGATTCCTGGACGACATGCGGGCGCGATTCCCGGACATCCTGCAGGAGAACTGCTCGTCGGGAGGCCGGCGCATCGATATCGAGATGATCTCGCGGGCCCACACGTACTGCCGCAGCGACTACTACATCGGGCGCAAGCCCGACGATACGGCGTTCATTCTTGGGCAGAACGCGACGCTCAACCTCATACCGTATCTGCCGTTCCAGGGCTGCGAGTTCAACTGCGTGCCGGTGGGCGACGACTACGCGGCCTTCAGCATCATCTCGTCGGGAACCGTCATCACGCCGTCCGATTTCGACGGCGGCATCATCCGCCGCAAGATCACCGACCAGGAAACGGCCTGGTTCAAAAAAGTCTTCGATGTCGCGGTCCGCATGCGGCCGTTCTACATGGGCGATTTCTATCAACTGACCGACGAAACCGGCGCTGGCGACGACGTCTGGTGTGCGTGGCAATGCCACCGGCCGGACCTGAAGGCGGGTTTCGCGATTGTCTTCCGGCGGGGCGCGGCGCCGGATGAGTCCCGCACGTTCCAACTCGGCGGAATCGAGCCCAATGCGACGTACCAGGTAGACAGCTATGACGGCTCGAAGAAGACGGTGCCGAGTTCCGAACTGAGGGACTGGACGGTCACACTGCCGCCGCGGTCGTTCCAATTGATGTTCTACCAGAGACAATGAATGGGCATTGAATGAGATCGGGAGACATAAGTATGAGGACCGCCAACAAAAGAGGATTCGCCACGTACAACCCGGCTCCGGCCCCGAGACGTTCGATGATCTGGCTTGGTTTTGTGCTGCTATTGATTTCCTCCCTCGTTCGTGCAGACGTAACAACCTATCCTGCGCCGGCAGGGGAGGCGATTACCGGCGATTATGCCGTGACGGTCAACGGTAAGCCGGTCGATGTGTATGCCGCGCAAAGCGAATTCTTCGAGGGCGACTACTACTTTGCGACATTTGACTTCTCGGGGAAGGCGGCCATTGGCGTGACCTCGAGCCAATCGTTGGCCCAGGCTCAAGTGCGGCCCAGCCGCTTCCAGGTGCAGCTCGAACGCAACAGCGACCGCGAGATTACACTTACGGCGGAGGCCCCCTTTCGGGTCTCCGTGGAGCGGGACGGCCGGAAAAAGCCGTTGCTCCTGTTTGGAAATGCGGCGGAGACCGATGCGCCGCGGGCTGGCGATCCCAACGTCGTCTATTTCGCTCCGGGCGTGCATCGTCCGGGCAAGATCACGCTCACCGATGGCCAGACGCTGTATCTGGCGGGCGGCGCCGTGGTCAAAGGGTGCGTGCATGCCAAGGGCAAGAACATCACGATCCGCGGCCGCGGCGTGCTTGCCGGCGAGGAGTCGCCACGTTTCCAGGGGCCGGGACGATATCTGCTGGACTGTCAGGATTGCCAGAATCTCACGGTCCGCGACATCATCCTGCGCAATCCCTGGAGTTGGACCTTCGTGACGTGGAACTGCGACGGCGTTGTGATCGACAACGTCAAGATCTGCGGTTCGCGCATGATCAACGACGACGCGTTGGACCTGGTCAACACCCAGAACGCCACGGTCCGCAACTGCTTCTTCCGCACCCAGGACGACAGCATCGCCATCAAGGGGCTGGCAAAGCTGCCTCGGCCATGCGAGAACATCCTTATCGAAGACTGCGAGTTCTGGACGGATGTCGCGAACATCTTCCGGATCGGCTACGAATGTGAGACGGCGGGAATGCGGAACATCCGAGCCCGCAATATCGACGTGCTGCATTACAGCAAGAACTACCGCGAGCCGACGAACTACTGGGCCAACGCGATCTTTTGGCTCCAACCCAACCAGGATATGGTGATGGAGGATTGCCATTTCGAGGACATCCGCGTCCGCTCCAGCGGAGAAGACATCCTTATGCTGATGGCCAAGCCGATGCGGTGTTCCTACGGAATCCACAAGAACCCGGAACCCGGCACGCTGCGGAACTGCTCGTTCAAGAACATCCAGGTCGTCGGCGAGCAGGGCAATTTTCGCGGACTGCTCTACATGCTGGGCGACAGCCCAAAGCACAGTGTCAGCCGGTTGTTGTTCGAGAACCTGACCTACTTCGGCCAGCCCGTCACGCAGGACTCCCCATGTGTCCAGATCGGTCCGCACGTCGCCGACGTCGTCTTTCGGAACTGACCGGAAACGGCAAGAATGGCTCTGGAGGCGAAGAGACCGCGATGAGTTCTCCCGCCCTACTTGCCCGCAAATTACTTCACGACATTCGTTAGCACCTACGAACGAGGAAGGCAGACGCAATGAAAACTCGACTGGCGGTTGTGTTGATCCTAATGGCGAATGGCATGTTGGGCTCGATTGGCTCGGTCTCCGCACAGGAGAAAGGACTTCTGTTCGCTCATCGAGGCGGGGCGCACGAATTCGACGAGAACACACTCGACGCGTTTCAGTCGTGTTATGAGAAGGGGCTACGCGGTTTCGAGACCGACGTTCGCATGACCAAAGACGGTGAACTGGTCATCTTGCACGACGACAGTCTCGACCGCACTCACAACGCGACTGGGCCCGTAGAGCACAAGACGGCTGCGGAGTTGCGAACCGTCACCAGCAAGAAGACCGGCCAATCCTTCCTGTTTCTGGAGGAACTCCTATCCTACTTCGATGACAAACCCGGCGTGTATCTCGAACTGGAGATGAAGGCCAGCAACAAAACGTTGTATCCGGATGCTCGTCTCGATGAGTATTGCCGGAAGCTCTACGCGGCCGCCCAGGCCCACGAGCCGAAGGGGTCCTTCTACGTTTGCACCTCCTTTGACGAACGGCCTCTAAAGATTATCAAAACCCTGGATGCCGATGCGGATCTGCTGCTCATCACCGGCGGGCCGTGTTGCCCGGATATCGTAGAGCGGGCTCAACAACTGGGAGTCACGCGAATCGGCTGCCGCATGGAAGAAACATCGCGGGCTGCCGTACGGGCAGCCCAGAAAGCCGGACTCGTCGTGACCGGTTGGCCGGGCCACAGTCTCCAGGATTATCATCTTGCTGTCGGGCTGGGCGTAGATGCCATTTGCAGCGACATCCCCGTCGCCATCCAGACCTGGAAAGCGAAGCACGAGTAACGGTGATCGCGTCGCCGGTTCGCAATACGTTTTCGTTCCCAGAGAAGGAGGGGGCTTCCGTGCTGCATTTGCGCGAGGCTCTTGGACGCTCGTGATTCTTCGCGCCCTCCAGGCTAACGGCTCCGGTACGGTCCGCAGACCTTGGTCACGTTGTGGCTCTCCGATGTGTCGTCGACGATCGTCACGCGATAGGCGTCGCCGCCGGGCGAGACCCGCAAAACGATGTGGCCGTGACCGCTGGCCATGCGGTCGATGTCCTTGATGGCCACGCGCGCGTCGGGGTGCACGTCGGTGGCGAAGATGTCGCGCGCACCGGAATAGAGGCGTTCGGACTGCAAGCGTTCCCACACGCTCGGCGTCGGATGATGGGCGTCCCAGACCGAGATCGTCCAGACCCGGGCGCTCAACGTGGCGACGAGCGACTCGTTCATCGAGTCCAGGTAACCGTGATGGTCCAGGATGGCCGCGTCCACGGGACCGACCACCTTGGCCACGGGCGTTTCCATGTCGTACCACGCCGGGCGTTTCGGGCGAATGCCCGGCAGGTCGCCGCCGTTGAAGAACTTGAACTTGCCGTAGTTCAGCCGGAACGCGATGCTGAGCACGTTTTCATCCGGCCATTGGTTGCGGGGGAGAGCCTCCAAGGACGGCGCCCGGTGCTCGGTGGCCGTGCCCTGGCCGGTCCATATCTCGCCGCTGGCCGCCACGTTGCGGAATTCGAACTGGGGGTACTTCCGCGGCTGACGGCGCAGGACCACCTGATCGTTGCGCCCAGGCACGAACCGCTCGACCTGCAGGCCGTTGTTCTCGGCCTGCCACTTCACGCACGCCAGATAGTTCTTCATGAACGGGGATTCAGCATGAACCGCGTTGGTGTAGTCGGGCCAACTGCGATCCAGCAGCTTGCCGACCTTCAGGTCTTCGACCACGCGGGTGACGCCGGTGAGCGTGTATCCGTGGGTTGAAACCGGCATGTCCGCCGCCACTTCGCCCATGTGGTCCTGATGAAAATGGGTCAGCAACACGTAGTCCAGTGCCGGCTGCGGGTCGTGCCGCAGCGCATGGCGTATGTAGCGGACGATCCACTCGCCGGCCCGCCGCGTGTCGTCCGGCCGTACGGGCGTGTGCTTGGGACTCGGGCCGGCCAGTTCGCCCGCATCGACCAGCAAGGTCGTGCCATCGGGAAAGATGTACAGGCCCGCATTGCCGCGCCCCGTGCTGATCTGGTGGATATCGAGCATTCCCGGTTGCCAGGACTCGATGGGACGGCCGACGACATCGTCGGCACGGGCAACCATAGCAGCGACGGCTAGCACAACGATCGTCAGAGATAATTGGAATTTCATCGGCTTGCCCCTCGGCGTTGGTGTCATTGAACAAGACGCATGCCCCAAGTATAGCCAACCGCTCTTCCTTGGCCAAGCCATGCGTTTCACTCGCCCGCTGTGCGCGGGTCTCCGACCCCGCACCCGTCCCGACCGATAGGTCTCCAGAAATCCGGGAGATCTGCGGTCGGTCGCCTTGGCTTGCCGATCTTCGCCGAGCGAGAGCACCTGCCCACGGGCAACGAAATCGGCTGTCTTTACACGTGGTTGCTCGCAGCAGTCGGGGTGGCCCAACATCGACCCCAACCGGGAGAAACGCGCATGAAGACCGCTTCGGGCGGGGAGAGGAACTGCACGGGCGGTAAACGTCAATCGCAGCCGCCGAAGAATCCGTCGTCGATCCAGATCGGTTTGTACCCGTGTTCCG
>JAVEUP010000036.1:0-50696 GCA_034005525.1 Thermoguttaceae bacterium
TGAAGCTCCCCCGGGCAAGCCGGGGGCATCTTGCGTAGCGCGGCGGGCCGGCGGGGTAGCGAAGAGCGTGAGGCTCCCCCGGGCAAGCCGGGGGCATCTGCGCAGCGCGGCGGGTCGGCGTGGTAGCGAAAAGCGTGAAGTTCCCCCAGGCAAGCCGGGGGCATCGTGTCCTGCCGGTATAGCATCAGTATAGGAAGCCGGTCAGGAACTACTTTGGGCCTTGGTTCGTCCAACGAGAAAAGGGCACCCACAGCGCGCAGGGGCGGGCTGTGCCCACGGTAGGCCGACTCTCCGAGCCGGCAATTTACCGCAGCTTGGAGTATCACCTCACCATCAACCGGCCCCTTCCAACCGTCTGCCGCAAGCTATATGAATATAGCGCCTTCTGTTCTTCGCCATTGGCCGATGCCCCCCGCAGGGGTAGTAGCCCGTATGGGTGGTAGGCCGGCGCGTTCTATGAATAAGGAATCTCTGCAATGAGCCGATCTGGTCGCAGCATGTCGTACGTGGTGGTTCTTCTTCTCCTTCCCGCCTGGTTCGCGGCGCCGAAGGCAGCCTGGTGCCAGGAGCCTCAGCAGCCGGCCGACACACCGGCCGCCGCTGCCCCCCAAGCCGATCCGATCCGGGAGCAAAGCATCTACATCCCGTACGAGAAGCTCCGCAGGGTGTTCGAGGAGCATGGGCGCGGGGTGTTTCTGCCCTACGAGCAGTTTCAGGAGTTGTGGAGGGCGGCCCGGCAGAAGGACGACACGGCCGTCACTCCCAAGCCGCCGGTTGCGGCAATCATCGCGGAAATCGACAACGTGGCCACGGTCGAGAAAGACGTGGTGCGCGTGCGGGCGCGGCTGACCATCGACGTGTTGGCCGAAGGCTGGAGCGAGGTGCCGCTGCGTCTGGCCGACGCCGCCATCACCAGCGCGACCATCGGCGACGCCCCGGCCCGCATCCTCGGCGGTCCGGCCGAGGGATACCGGCTGCTCGTGGAGCACAAGGGCAAGGAACCGGCGCAGGTGGAGTTGCAGTTGGAGTACGCGCGGGCCATCGGCAAGTCGCCGGGGCGGAACAGCGTTTCGTTCCAGGCGCCGCAGGCGCCGGTCAGCCGCTGGGAGGTGCGCATTCCCGAGCCGGGCGTGAAGGTCGATATCCACCCGCTCATTGCCGCGACCGAAGCGCCGGATGAACCCGCGCCCGACGAACCCGAGGCGGGCCAGACGGTCGTGCTGGCGTTTGTCGGCGCCGCGCCGGTGGTCCGGATCGACTGGACTCCCAGGGCCGAGGGCGCCAAGGGCCTGGAAGCACTGGCCAGCGTCGAGGCCCAGCAGCAGGTGTGGATTACCGAAGGAACCACGCGCAACCGGGTGCTGATGAACTACTCGATCCGCCGGGCGGGACTCAGCCGGCTCGAAATCGAGGTGCCGGCCGATCAGAAGGTGGTCAACGTGTTCGATGCCAACGTGCGGCAGTGGTCCATCGAACCGGCCGATGACGGCGGCGCGCAGCGCGTGCTGATCGACCTGTTCGAGCCGGCCAAGGAGTCGCAGCAGGTGACGGTCGAACTGGAACAGTTCACCGGCGAGAAGGAGCAGACCGAGGTTGCCGTCCCGACGGTGCGCGCCCTGAACGTGGGCCGCCAGCAGGGGGTGGTCGTGGTGGCCGTGGCCGAAGGGTTCCGGGCCGAGGCCGCTACGGCGAGCGGACTGCTGCAAGTCGATCCGGCCGACTTGCCGGAATCGATCCGCGGCGGCGCGTGGACGTTCGCCTATCGCTACGCCGCCGTGCCGTTTGAATTGACGCTCACGGTCGAGAAGCTCCAGCCGCGCATCTCGGCCGACACGCTCGTCGAGGTCACGCTTCAGCCGGAGCGGCTGGTTATCGACGCAACCATCGCGTACACCATCGAGCGAGCCGGCGTGTTCCGGCTCGACGTCGACATTCCTGCCGGATTCCGTGTAACTCGCGTGGCCGGCCGGGAGTTCAACCAGTTTGCAGCGGCCGGGGTCGACAGCCACCTGGTCGAGCCGGGCGACTCGCCCAAGCTGGTCGTGAACCTTGCGAAGAAGGCCCAGGGCCTGGTGGGGCTGGCCGTCCGGCTTCAGCGCGACTTGAGCGAGCCCGACCTGCTCGCGCCCACCGGCAAGACGGCCGGCATTCCGCTGCCCATCCCGCGCCCGAATCCCGAGGGGATCGAGCGAAGCGCAGGCAGGCTAATCGTCTACGCGCCGGAAAGTCTCCGCGTGCTGCCCTCGCAGCGCGCCGGGCTGCGCGAAATCGCCCTCGGCGAGGCGTTTCAGGCAATCCCCTCGGGACGCGAGGGGAGCGGCGCTGCCGTGCTGGCGTTCGCCTTCACCGACGAGCCGGCCTCGCTCGACCTGGCCGCCGAGCGGCGACGGCCCCAGGTGACCGTGCGCCAGTTGCTGCTGGCCCGGGTGGAGGAGGGCGTGATCAAGTATCGGGCCACGTTCCTTTACGACGTGCGATACAGCAGCGTGAAGTCGCTGCGGCTCGACGTGCCGGCCGCCGTGGCCGCCGACCTGCGCATCGAAACCGCCGGCTTCCGCGAGAAGACCATCGAACCTGCTCCCGATGACCTCGCCGACGGCTACGTTGCGTGGCAGATCGCCGGCGAGGCGCAACTGCTGGGGGAAGGGAAGATCGAACTCGTATGGGAAGAGCAACTCGAAAAGCTCGAAGTGGGCAAGCCGGCCGATATCGACATCCCGCGGCTCGTGCCCCGGGAGGTACACCGGGCCTGGGGGCAGATCGTGCTGGCGAAGGTCGAAACCATCGACGTGGCCCCGAAGGGCGAGCCGGCCGGCCTGCGCGGCATCGACCCGCAGGAAGACCTGATCTTCCCGGTGCCCGGCGCCGCCCGCGCGTTGGAGTTCCACGGCGACTGGCAGCTTACGGTTGCCGCAACCCGGTACCAGCTCGAGGAGCTGAAGCGAACCAGCATCGAGCGTTCGGTCGTGCGGGCGGTGGTGGCGCGGAGCAACGAGATCGGCGTGCAGGCGCTCTATCGCATGCGAAGCGCCCGGCAGCGGCTGGAGGTCAGACTGCCTGAAACGGTCCAGTTCGATGCACAACCGCTGCGGATCAACGGCCGGCCCGTGCCGCTGGAGCAAGGGGGCGAGGGGACGTACTTCCTGCCGCTGGTCGACGTCGAGGCCGATACCGAGTTCGTGCTGGAACTGCGTTACGCCATGCCCGACCCGATTGCCGGCTCCGGCGCCCGGATTGTGCTGCCTGCGTTTCCCCACGAGCCGGCCTCGCAGAAGACGCACCTTTGCGTCTACCTTCCTCGCGAATGGGCCATGCTGGGTGCGACCGGTCCTTGGACCCCGGAGCCCGGCGCCGACGGCAGCTTGGGCGCGGCCACATACCCGCACCGGGCCGCCGAACTGATCCGCTGGGTGGTCGACGGCATATCGATCGAAGGCGATCCGAACGAGTCGTTCCCCACCGACGGCACGCCGTACCTGTTCTCGACGCTCCGGCCGGCCGCGCCCCCCGAGGGCGACTTGCGCGTCTACGCGGCCGACGAAACCTGGCTGCACGCCGGCGTGTTCGCCGTGGTGTTGCTGTGCGGCGTCGTGCTGCTGCCGCTGCGATTCCCGAGCCGGCTCGTTGCCGTGGGCCTGGGCGTGGCCGCCCTGGTGCTAATGGCCGTGTTCACCCCGGTATTCGCCGGACACGTAGTCGACGAGGCGTTCGCGCTGGCCGTCTTCCTGGTAGTGGTGCTATGGGTTGCGTGGTTCGCCTTGCGGGCGTGGCCTGCGGCGGTTTCATGCGTCGGAGGACTGGCGACATCGCTGACCGCGGGCGCGAAGCGCCGCCCGGCGGCCGGTGGAGAACCGGCTCTACCGGCTGCTGAAACGCCGGATTCGCCCGCGCAGGCCGAGGTGGTGGACGATCCGCGTGAAAAGGGGCTCGACCTTGTCGAACCATCGCCCGACATTCCGGCGCCCTCCAAGGAGCCCGACCCGCTCGAAAAGGGGCTCGAACTCGACCGGCACGATGCAGCGCCGCCGCCGGGCGACGAATCCTCCGAAGGCGCGAAGCCATCCGGCGATGCCGGCGCGAAGGGAGGGCAGGATGATGAGTGATCACACCCTGCCAGCGCGACCTGCGTTGAAACCCGCCCGGCGAGCGGGGGCCGTGAGGCCCCTGTTTCCGACAGCTTTGTGCGCCAAATGGCGTCCGCTCAATCACCGACGAAAACCGGGCGGTACGCTGCAACGGCTCTGGAAAGGATGTTCGGCCTGGTATTGGCAAGAAACAGGAGCCTCACGGCCCCCGCTCGCCCGAAAACCGGGCGGTACGCTGCAACGGCTCTGGAAGGGATGCTCGGCCTGGTATTGGCAAGAAACAGGGGCCTCACGGCCCCCGCTCGCCCGAAAACCGGGCGGTACGCTGCAACGGCTCTGGAAGGGATGCTCGGCCTGGTATTGGCAAGAAACAGGGGCCTCACGGCCCCCGCTCGCCCGAAAACCGGGCGGTACGCTGCACCGGCTCTGGAAAGGATGCTCGGCCTGGTATTGGCAAGAAACAGGGGCCTCACGGCCCCCGCTCGCCGGTGTTTGGCTTTGGGCTGTCGTGCTTCTGACGGTCGCCCTTGCCTCGTCCATCCTTGCGGCCGAGCCGGCGCCAGATGCCCATCGAGAACCCGAAAAGGTCCGTACGCTGTTCGTCCCCTTCGACGACCTTCGCGTGCTGCTGGAGGCCGGGCCGCGACGGGTGATGCTCGATCGGGACCAGTACGAGGCGCTATTGGCCAAATCGCGGCGCGAGGAAGAGTTGGCCCCGCCCGCCTCGGCGGCCCTGCTTGCAGCGGAATACGAGGTGGGACTTCACCCCGGGCGGGCGGAACTGACCGGCACGCTGCACCTTGAGGTACTGGCCAAGGGTTTGCACGCCGTACCGCTCGACCTGGCCGAGGTCGGGCTGCGCAGCGCCGAGCTGGACGGTAAGCCCGCTGCGCTGGGCCGGGGCGAAGACGGCGTGGTCCGCCTGTTTGTCGAGGGTCTGGGGCGGCACGTGCTGAAGCTCGACATGGTCGCGCCGGTGGCGCAGACCGCCGCCCGCCAGAGCCTCCGCCTCCGCCTCCCGCAGGCGCCCTCGGCGCGGATGCGCCTGACGGCGCCGGGCGACGTCGATCTGAAGGGCGGCGCGTCGGTCGTCAGCCGCGACGTCGATGAGGAAGCCGAGATGACCCGTTTTGAGCTGCTGCCTCCCGTTGGCGACGCCACCCTGGAGTTCTCGCTCAACAGCCGGCTCTTGCGGCAGGACCGCGTGGTGCTGGCTACCAGCGTTGTCATCGATGAATTGACCGAGGCCTACGAGCGACTGCACGCCACCGTTTCATTGAACGTCTTGCACCGGCCGGTCGACCGGTTCCGGTTCGCCGTGCCCGCAGGCTTTGAAGTCACCGATGTCCACTCGCCGCAGCTCGCCCGTTGGGACGTCGAGCGGGGGCCGGAGGGCGACGTGCTCGAAGTCACTCTGCGCGAGCCGACCACGGACACCGTGGTGCTGAACCTCGCGGCCATAAAGGCGGCGGGTGTGTCGGGCCAGTGGTCGTTCCCGCAGCTTGTGCCGCTTGAGGTTGCCGGACAGGTTGCCGTCCTGGGCATCGTGGCCGAGGAGCGTCTGGAGGCCCGCGCGCTGGCCGCGGACGGTCTGATTGCCATTGACACGTCGGTCTTCGAGCAGACGCTTCCCCCCACGTTGCTTGCGCCCCGACCCGGCGACGCACGCTTGCGTCCGATTGCGGCCTATTACGCGCCGCAGCGCGATTACCGGCTTGCGGCCGAGTTCGCGCGCCCGGCGGCCGAACTGGCGGTGACGGCCGGCGTGCTGCTGAGCGTCGAGCAGCAGCGTCAGGCGGTCCGCGGCGGTTTCGCCATCCAGCCGTCGGTCGAACCGCGTTTCGCATTCAGTTTCTCGGTTCCGGCAGGCTGGCACGTGACGGCGGTGACGGGGCCGCAAGGTGAACCCCTGCCGTTCGAGCGATATGGCGACGACGCCGGTTCGGGCCGCATTCACGTGACCGTGCAACGTGGGATGAAGCCCGACGAAGCCTTTGCCGTGGCCTTCGAGGCAACCCACACGCCTGCCGGCTGGCTCGACGACTGGCCCGCGCGCGAGATCGACTTCCCGCGGTTCGACGTACTCGGCGCCGCCCGCAGCGCCAGCGCGCTGGCCGTTGCCGTGGCCGACGACCTGCGCGTGCGGCCCGAGGCGATCGAGGGACTCACGCCGCTGGACGAGGCCGAAAAGGCCGACTGGAATCTCGGCGGTCTGGCAACGGTATTGGCGTACCGTGCCGAGGGGACCGACTACTCCGCCCGCCTGCTCGTCGAGCGAGCCCAGCCGCGGCTGGCTGCGCGCACGTTTTCGTTCTTTCAGGTTGCTTCCGGTTCGCTGCGGGCACGATGCGAGATCATCTACCAGGTGGACGAGGCAAGCACGAACCGGCTGATGTTCGCACTGCCGGCCGCCGGCACGCCCGCGTCGGTCGCCATCGTTGGGCTCGACGGACTCCAACTGAAGCAGTTCGCCGCGGAAGTGGACGGCGACCAGCGCATCTGGACCGTCGAACTGGCCGAGAGAAGCCGCGGGCAATTGCGCCTGGCGTGCGATTTCGAGCAGCCGCTGGAGCAACAGGAGGCCGCGGGGCTTGCCCTGCCCGTCGTGCGGGCGTTGGGCACGGCGTACCAGTCGGGCTTCGTTGCAGTCGAGGGCGATGCCGAACTCGACGTTCAGGTGACCACCGCGGCGCGGCGCGTCGACGTGGGCGAACTGGCCGAGGCAGAGTACCTGCCCGGCCGCCGGTTGCTCGGGGCGTTTGCATTCGTCGGCGAACCGGTGGAGGTGAAGGCCGACGCGATCCGGCATCCCGCTTATCGGCTTCCCGCCAGTATTGTCGAGTCCGCCGAATTGCACACCCGGCTGGGCGCCGACGGCATAAGCCAAACCCTGGCCCGGTTCGAGCTGCGTACGAAGGCACAGGTGCTGGAAGTGGAACTGCCGGCCGGCTCGGAGCTTTGGGCCGCCAAGCTGGACGATACGCCCCTGCGGCCGCAGCGCGCCGGCGAACGGCTGTTGCTGAACCTGCCTGCGGTGGGCGACGCGGTCTACGACCTGGAGATTATGTATTCCAGTCCTGTGGCGGCCGTTTCGCTGCTTGGCGACGTCCGGCTTCCCGCCCCCTCGCTCCGCCTGCGGGCCGATGAGGACGCCGCGGCGGAGGACGTGCCGCTGGTGGACCTGGCATGGAACGTCTACCCGCCCGCGGGCTACCGCGTGGTGCGCAGCCATGGGTCCGTGCACACCAATCAGATCGAGCGGCCGCGCCCGGCGGCCGTATACGTAGCCGGCGCGTTGTACTGGCTGGGCGGCGGGATTCAGCCGTTTTGCGGGGGACTCCTACTACCTACAGTCCAATCCGCTCGCGAATCGGCACGTCGGAGCCGGGATGGCATGGAATGGCTGCCGTCTGAAGCACCGATGGGCGGTGAGAGACTGCACGGTTTGGCGGAAGACGTGTACATGGAAGCACCGTCGATGGAAATGGACCGCGAAGTGTCCGAGGAAGCGTTGGACGATGCTCTGACATTCAGAATGCGTGAGGCCCGTCCGCCTGCGAAACCTGCGGAGGCCCCGGCACAGCCAATGCCCGAGCCGACTGCCGTGCCGTCCGACGACAGGGAGCCCTCCGCTTTCCCAAAGGACTGGCCTGCGAAAGCGAAGACCCTTCACGACGAACTGCTCGGGGTGCGCAGCCTGCGCATCGACTTTCAACGCATGGCGGCGGATCAAGGCATGGCATTCCGCAGCCTGGGCGTCGAGCCGGTGCTGGCGGTGACGCTGTCGAACCGGGCGAGGTTCGGCGCTCTGGCGTGGGCGGTCGGAGTCATCACGTTCGTGCTGGGCCTGTTGCTCACGCGCGGCAGGGTGCGGTGCCGTGCGGCGTACGTAGTCGGCGTGATGCTGGTCGCCTCGCTGCTACCCATCTTTCACGACGGCATCGAGTTGGCCCACCTGTGCAATGCGGCTTTCTTCGCGGCCAGTGCGCTGGTGCTGTATTATCTGCTCGTGGCGCTCTGTCGCCGCGTCGCTTCCGCCGCGTGGTGCCCGTGCAGGGCCGCGCCCGCCTCGGGTGCGACGATCATGGCGCTCGCCGTGTTCGCGGGACTCGCCCTGACCAACCAGGCTCAAGCGCAGCCAGGCCGTCCTCCGATGCCGGGCGCCGATCGGTACGTGGTGCAGATTGTCGAGCCGGACGGCCCGGTGGCCATTCCCGACGACGCGCTCGTGGTGCCCTACGATCCCGATTCGGCCACCGGGATTCGCGATGCAACCAAGGTGCTGGTGCCCTACGCGCGTTACGTTCAGTTGTGGAACCTCGCGTATCCCGACCAGGCGCTCGACGTGCCCAAGCCGCCTGCCGATTATGCCCTGGCCGGCGCCGCTTATCGAACCGTGCTGGCCGGCGACGATTTCCTGCTGGTCGAGGGCGAGTTGACCATCGACGTGTTCGCCGACGGCCACGTGGAAGTGCCCCTGGCCCTGCGCGGCGGCGTTCTGGCCCGGGCCGTACTCGACGGCAAGCCGGCGCGACTCTCCGTGCCGCAACCCGCGCCCCAGCCTGAGACCCAGCAGGCGCCCCAACAGGCGGTGCAGCAGCAAGCGGGGAGGATAGCACTGCCGGACGGCGGGCTGCTCGTGCTCCACGTTTCCGGCAAGGGCCGGCATACGCTTCAGTTGAGCGTACGGCTGCGCCTGCGGCGCGAAGGCGGCTGGCGCGTGGCCGACGGCGCGCTGCCTGCCGCGGCAGCCGCCGGAGTTGAGATCACTGTGCCGGAGGCCGAAACGCAAGTCCGACTGGCAGGCGTTGCCGACCGGGCCGACCTCGAGACCGACACCGACAACCAGGTCTTGGCAACGGCGCTGGGCCCGGGCGGCACGCTTGGGCTGCGGTGGCGCCCCAAGGTGGCCGCGGCCGAGGTGGACCGCAGCCTGACTGCCCACAGTACGGCCGTGATGGACGTGCAGGAGGATGGTCTGCGCGTGGTGTGGCGAGTGCGGATGAACTTCCCCCGCGCGCAGCGCGAACAGTTTGCCATCGACGTGCCGGCCGACTACCTTGTGAAGCGGGTATCCGGCCAGAACGTGCGCGGTTGGGAGCTGTCGCAGGCCGAGGGGCGGCAGTCGCTCGAAATCGCCCTGCTCCACGCCGCCAAGGATAACGAAGAGGTCATGCTCGACCTGTGGCGCGAGGGGCCCGTGGGCGACGGGGCCCTTGCCGAGTTCGCGTTTCCCGTGGTCCGCGTGCCGGACGCTGTACTCGAAGACGGCCAATTGACCGTCCGTCGCAGCCCGCTGTTGGAACTGCGCACCCTCGAACGCGAAGGCGTGAGCCGGACCGACCTCGGCCCGGAAGCCGAACAGCTTGCCGGCGGGGCCGACGCAGCCGAAAGCCCGCTGGGCGTCCGGCCCTACCAGGCATACCGGTTCACCGCCGCTCCGTTCAACCTCCGTTTCGCCGCCGCCGTAATCCGCTCCGACGTGACCGCCCGGCTGCAAAGCGTGCTGCGCATTGCAGAACTCGAACGCACCTTGGAAACCCGCGTCGTGCTGAACGTCGAGGATCGGCCGCTGTTCCGCGTCGACGTCGAACTGCCCGAGGGCCTGCGGATCGACCAGGTGGCGGCGCCGGGCGAATTCCACTGGTCGGAAACGGCCGGCGATGGGCAGCGCGTGTTGAGCGTGTACCTTGCCGCAGGCCGGCTCGGCGAAGTGTCGGTGCTGGTCGCCGGCAAGCTCGGCGAAACAGGCACGGTCAAAACACTCCCGCTGCCGCGGATCGCACTGCGGGGCATCGAGCGGCAGAGCGGCGAGGTTGCCGTCCAGACCGACCCCGGCCTGCGAGTCGACGTGCAGGACCTGGCCGGCTGCGAACGCATCTTGCCGAAACAACTCGATGCGTGGCTCAACCCGCAGCATCGTACCGTCACGCAGCTTGCGATCGGTTCCCGGGGGCCGGATTACTCGGCTTTGCTGGTCCTCGCTCGCCGCAAGCCGGTCGTCGCGTGCCGCACCGTCAGTAACGCAAAGGTCACCACGCGGTCCATCGAGGAGACCATCCTGGTCGAGTTCGACATCCGCGAGGCGGGCATCCGGCAGGTGGCCATGACGCTGCCGCATTGGATGGCCGACTGCCGCGTCCGCGCGCCGTTGCTGCGGCAGAAGACCGTCACGCCCGCAGGTGAAGGGGCCGGGGCGCCGATACGCCTTCTGCTGGAGTTCCAGGATGAGATGATGGGCGAATTGCGCATTCTGGTTGAAAACGACCGGCTTCTCACACCCGACCTGCACGAGGTGGCCATTCCCCGCGTCGAAACCGGGCGCACCGAGCGGCAGTTCGTCGCACTGGAAAGCGCCGGCCGCGACGAGGTGGTGGTCGAGCAGGCCGAAGGGCTCGAAGCGTTGGGCCGCCAGCAGCGCGACTGGCAGACGCTCCGCAGCCGGCTTGGCGACGGCATTACGCAGGCGTGGACCGTCGCGTCCGGCGCGGCCGAGCCCCGGCTCAGCTTCCGCACCCGCGAGCGGAAGACCGTAGCGACCGCCGGCGCCCAGGTGCGCCTGGTCGAGACCACGCTTGTGCTCGACCTGCACGGCGCCTATCGCGCCCAGGTGACCATGAAGGTCGATAACTCCACCGAGCAGTTCCTCGACGTGCAGCTTCCCGCCGGCGCGACCCTTTGGACCGCTCGCGTCGCAGGCGAAGCGGTCAAACCAATCATCGAGAGGGGACTGTCCCCTTCCCGCGCCATCACGCACGCGTCCCTGTTGTCACTGCCCGCCGGAGGCAAGGTCCCGTCACCCGACGATTCCGCCGCAAGAAAGGGATTGCTCCCTGCTCGCGCCACTTCTCCCACCCTGGTGCGTATTCCCCTGGTCAAGACGGCGGCGGGCGACGTGGCCTACGACGTGGTGCTTGGCTACGGCGGCGCTTTGCGGCCGCTGGGGTTGGTGGGGCGCGTCGAGTTCCCACTGCTTGCAGTCCGCAATCTCAGCGTCGACCGCAGCCTGGTGCGGCTCCTGCTGCCCGAGGGAAAGGACTGGTTCGACTTCGAGGGCACCTTGGGCCGTCCGGCCGACCAGGAGGCATTGGCCGCCGGATGGGCCGACTTCCAGCGCGAGCAGGTCGAGCAACTGCTCGGCACCCTCCGGCACGGAAGCACCTACGAAAAGGCCCGATCGGCTCAGAACCTCAAGCAACTGGGCATGGCAATGGAAGGCTATCGCGACCAGTTCGGCGACTACTCCCGTCCGCAACGCGAGCTTGAGGCCAGCCGCGGCATCCTAGAGCAGGCCCAGCGGGAAGTCGAGCAGTTCGACCAAGGCGTTCAGCAGACCATGGAGGTTGACAACCGTATCCGGATGAACGAACTGGTCGAGGGGCAGACGCTTAGCCGCTCCCGGAACGTGGTTCAGGGTTTCGGCTACAACTGGGACGCCGAAACCGCCGCACAGCCCCGCCCCGGCGACGATGCCGCGGGCAAGACCATGCAACTCAACGCCCAATGGCTCGATAAGAGCCAATTGGCCAACGCCCCGGCCGGCGGCCCGCAAGGTGACCGGGGGCGCACCGCGACGGAACATCGCGCCGGCGAGTCCAAGCCGCTCGGCCAGACGGAGCTATTTCAAGACCGCAAGGGTGCGGCGCCGAGGCGGCAACAGCCCGAGGCGCCCAAGCTCAAGGCCGATTCCGCAAAGGACGCAGTCGATGAACTGATGGAGCGAGAGGAGTCCCCGAAGGGAGAGAAGGCGCCGGAGTCGTCCGTGCGGCGTTATCAGCGGCGGCTGGAAGAGCAGCAGCAGGTCCAAGTACCGGCGCAAATCGACCGCGACGGTATGCTGATGCCCGGCGTTGAAGGCAGATCGGACGAAGCGTTCGGACGGCCCCATTCCGGCGAAGCGGCCCGAATGGGAGGCATGGGGGGCGGGGCAATGACTGGCCAGATGGACCTCGACTCTCGTCTCGACCTGATCATGGGCGATGCGCCTGCAACGGCTCCGACCGGCACGGGCCTGGCGAGCCTCGACTTCATCTTGCCGCAGCGCGGCCGAGAGTATGTATTCACCACCACCGGCGGCCGGCTGGAGCTTCGCGGCCGGCACGTATCGCACCGGTTGCTCTGGGGGCTCGGGCACGTCGCCGTCGTGTTGGCCGTGCTTGGCTTCGGCTGGCTGCTCGTACGCGCCGTCGGCCGCGGGCGCTTCCGCTGGCTCGGCCGGCCGGCGGTCCTGGCGGTAATCAGCCTGCTCGCGTTGCTTGTCGGTATCTTCCCGGTCCTTGCCGCTATCGGCCTGATAGCCGCCATCGTTCTCGCTTTGCGGCGACTCGCCTCTCGCAGCCGGGCCGCTGAGGCGATGGAAGCCGCACCCCGAGTTCGGCTGCCTTAACAGCGTTGCATGTTCTCCGGAACCTCGCCTGTTCTTGTAGCAGACTATGTGTGCACGGGAGAATCGTTATGAATAAGGTATTGCCGGCTGTGAAGTGCTTGACAATCGTAGCCTTCATGGTGACGCTCGCCGCGACATATTACCTTCGCGGTGAGGTTCTCACGCTGAACAGAATCCGATTCTCGTCCGAGAATGTCAGGGCTGAGGAAGGCTTGCTTTTCTGATCATGTTCGACACTGGGAACCAGCGGGTGTTCTACCTGTCCGTGCTCCTATTGAGCTTCGTATTCATGATTGGCCCGTCGTTTCATTCGATCCTTAGCGCGATCGTTGGATTTCTTCACGCGCCGCCGGTCTGAACCAGTTGACGAGTCGAGTCGGCTCTCCTAAACTGGACCGCTAAGTTGTCCCGAAGCCGCTTCCCGGGGGGACAGCCCCGCATTCGCAGGGTACCGATCACGCGGCTGAGTCCTTTGGCGGCGCGCTGCGAAGAGCGGAAATACCCCGCGTGAGCGCCCGTGCCTTAATAAAAGCCCCTCTGCAGAGGGATCAACCCATCACCCAGTGCACAAGAGAACATGGCTGAAGCGAATCCCAACATCGAACAACTGGCAATTAACACCATCCGCACGCTTTCGATGGACGCCGTGCAGGCGGCCGACAGCGGGCATCCGGGTACGCCCATGGCCCTGGCGCCGGTGGCCTACCTGCTGATGAACGAGGTGATGCGATACGACCCCGAGCGGCCCGACTGGCCCAACCGCGACCGGTTCGTCCTGTCCTGTGGGCATGCCTCGACCTTGTTGTACTCGTTGCTGCACCTGGCCGGCGTGAAACAGCTTGGGCCCGACGGCAAACCGACCGGGGAACTGGCAGTGCCTTTGGACCACCTGAAGAAGTTCCGGCAGCTTCACAGCCGATGCCCCGGGCATCCGGAGCGTGGAGAGACTTCCGGCGTGGAAACGACGACCGGCCCCCTGGGACAGGGAATTGGCAATAGCGTGGGCATGGCGATCGCTTCCCGGTGGCTGGCGGCCAACTACAATCGGCCGGGATTCGACCTGTTCGACTTCAACGTGTACGCCCTTTGCAGCGACGGCGATTTGATGGAAGGCATCGGGGGCGAGGCGGCTTCGCTGGCCGGCCACCTGAAGCTGTCGAACCTGTGCTGGGTTTACGACGACAACAAGATCACCATCGAGGGTTCGACCGACCTGGCCTTCAGCGAGGACGTGCCGGCGCGATTCGCCGGCTACGGCTGGAATGTGGTCGTGGTGGACGACGTGAACGACCTGGCCGCTCTTCGCGCCGCGGTCGATACGTTCCATCGCACCAACGACCGACCCACCCTCATCGTCGTGAAGACCGTCATTGGCTACGGGGCCCCCAACGCGGCGGGGACCGCCGGCGCCCACGGCGCTCCGCTGGGCGAAGAGGAAGTCCGCCTTGCTAAGAAGGCCTACGGATGGCCCGAAGACGAGCATTTCCTCGTCCCGGACGAGGTCTGCGAACACTTCAGCCAACACGTAGGCGCCCGCGGCTCGAAACTCCGTGCGGCGTGGCAGTCGAAGCTCGACGAGTATCGGGCGAAGCATCCGGAGCCGGCCGAACAGCTTCAGAACATCTTCTCCGGCACGCTTCCCCCGGGATGGGGCGCTGCGATTGAGCCGTTCCCGGCCGACGCGAAGGGCGTGGCCAGCCGCGCCTCCTCGGGCAAGGTGCTCAACCAGGTGGCCAAGAACATCCCGTGGATGCTCGGCGGCTCGGCCGACCTGGCGCCGTCGAACAAGTCGAAACTCTCGTTCGCCGAAGTCGGCCATTTCTCGGCCGATAACTACGCCGGCCGCAATATGCACTTCGGCGTGCGCGAACATGCCATGGGCGCCGTCACCAACGGCATGCTGCTGTCGGGCCTGCGGGCTTATGCCGCCACGTTCTTCGTGTTTAGCGATTACATGCGGCCGTCGATCCGGCTGGCGGCCATTATGCGGCTGCCGGCACTGTACATCTTCACCCACGATTCGATTGGCGTGGGCGAAGACGGTCCCACGCACCAGCCGGTCGAGCACCTCGCGGCGCTGCGGTGCATTCCGAACGTGGTCGTCTTCCGGCCCGGCGATGCGAACGAGGTGGCCGAATGCTACCGCGAGGCGGTAGCCCTGACCGACCGGCCGGCGGTCTTGGCTCTGACGCGGCAGAACTTGCCCACGCTCGACCGGCAGAAGTATGCTTCCGCCGAAGGCGCCCGCCGCGGAGGCTACATTCTGGCCGATGCCGCCGACGCGAAACCCGAGGTCATCCTCATCGGCACCGGCAGCGAATTGAGCCTGTGCACCGCGGCGTACGAACAGCTTGCCGCCGAGGGCGTCCGCGCACGCGTCGTCAGCATGCCAAGTTTCGAGCTTTTCGCCCAGCAGCCGCAGGATTACCGCGATTCCGTACTGCCGCCGGACGTGACCCGCCGCGTGGGCGTCGAGGCCGGCGTGCGCCAGGGTTGGGACGCGCTGATCGGCCCTTCAGGTGCGTTCATCGGCATGAGCCAATTCGGCATGTCGGCCCCGTGGAAAGAAGCCTATCAACATTTCGGTATTACCGTAGACCAGGTCGTCGCCGCGGTGAAGGCGTGAGGCGGGTTACCGTTCCCACTGCCGGAACTTCTCCACGGCGGCGGCAATGTCGTTGCGCCGGCGCTCGAAAGCGGCAAAGAGGACAATGATCGCGGCGCCGAGCAGAATGCAGCAGACCCAGAACAGCCACATCTGCCCGTGCTCGAAGGCGGCGTAGACGATCATCCGCACGATGACGACCGCCAGGAACGTCATGCCAAGGTAAATGTACGAGCGGATCTTAAGCGCCACACCCAATAGAACGCCGGCCACCGAGAGACCCAGCAATACCAATGGCAGCCAAATCGACTCGCCGATGCCGCGCATGAACTCCGTGGTCGAAGCGACGTAGATGACCGAAAGCGCAACGTACCGAAGCACTTCCCGCTGCCGGTCGCCAAACCGGGGGCGGTTCAGCCGCTCGGCGACCAGCATGGCCAGCGCGGGCGGAATGAGCCACAGTTGCGGGTGTGTGAAGAAGTCGAGCTGCTGCCGGTCCAGCAGAACCCAAAGGCCCACGCTGCCGGTCAGCAGGGTGAGCAAGCCAAACAGCACCGAAGTGGGCTTCGTCGTGGCCAGATAGCCGTAGAACAGGGCCATCAGCAGCCAGAGGGCAGGCGTGCTGCCGGTCAGCCCGAGCAGCGAATCGGGCGGAGCCATGAACCAAAAGCCGGCCATCGGCAAGATCGGCAGTGCGGCGGCCGTGTTGCCCAGCGGCTCGCTGAGAACGGGCACGCCCGCACGGTGGAACCATTCGCTAATGCCCACGCCGGCAAATGCAACGGCCATGACCAGGAACATCCAGTACTGCTCGATAAGGCCGAGACGGAACCATTGCGGCTCGCACAGCCAGAGGTGCAGCGCGGCCAGGGCAACGATCGCCTCGGCGGCATAAACGAACAGCGTAGGCGCCGGCTGCGGCGACTGGACGAAGCCGAAGCGGCCTGCAAGCTCCGGGGAACCGGCGGCGCGGGCCGTCCGGATCGCATGCATCAGGCAGGCGGCTGCCAGCGGCACCAGAAGGACGGGAATGGCAATCACCGAGAAGGCGGCGACAGGCGCCCCGGCCGCGGGTTCAAACGCGAGGAATTCGCTCATCAGCAGCAGGGGCAGTGCAACCGTGGTGATCGACGCGAAGACCGGCGCCACGTCCCGGCCCACGTGCAGCCAATCGCCCGCCTGCGGCAGAACACCCCGCAGCCCGAAACGGCTCAGCAGCGTCAGCATGGCTGCACCGGTGAGCAGCACGGCGAGACGGTTCAGCCAGAGGGCGTTGCCCACCGGCGTTCCCGGGGTTGCATCGAGTGCCGCGAGGCCGATGGTCAGGTTCAGCAGGAAGCCGGCGCCGAACGCCGCCATCTGCCACGCGCGGCGGTGCTCGCCGATGGACTGCCAAGCCATCGTGATGGCGGCGCCGAGCAGCATCAGTGCGGCTGGCGGCCCGGCCCAACGCCCCGCCAGGCCGAACAGGGCCGTATCGGCGCCGACGCCGTCGTTGCTGACGTCGAACGACACCCACAGGGCGAGTGCAGCCGCAATCACGCCCAAGAACGCCTGGCATGTGTGGAACCAGTACCTGGGCCGGCTTGCCGCGATCATGAGCCTGACGACGACCGTGTGAAGAACGCCGGCGTAGCCTCCGCGTAACGTACCGTCGGCGGGGTCGGCTAGGCTCTTCGCCTGCAACAGCGAAAACAGCCAGCCGAGAAAGCCGGCGCCGATGACGAAGCCGGCCAGTTCCGGTGCGGAGGTCCACACGTACTGGCGGGCGCCGAAATCGCGGTATCCCAGGGCAAGGCCCACCGCGGCGAGGCCGAGAAGGTACAACGCGGCGATGGGGAATCGGGCGGTGCGGTCCCACAGGCAAAAGGTGATGGCAGCCGCGGCGGCCAGCAAGGCTAGCGCGTCGAACTGTCCAATAATCATGCGGTATTCGCCGGTGAAAATGCCCAGCGCGCTGGCGGCTACCAGCAACAGGACGAGGCCGACGGCGGCCTGTGCTGCCAAGTGGTTCGGGGCAAGTTCGAGATCGCCCAGGGTCAGCGGCGGCGTCCGCCCGGGCAGGAACAACTTCACTGCCGTCCAGAAGGCCGCCGTGCCCGCCATCGCGAATACCTGAGCCAGGAGCAGCCCGTGCCAGCCCGAGGGACCCCACGCCTGCCACGCCACCAGGCCGGCAAGGTTCGCCAGCAGGACCGAACCCAGGGCATAGGCTGCGGACCGCTCTCTCAAGGCGCACCCGACCAGGGCCATTGTCAGGAGCACCAACGGCACAAGCTGGTTGACATAAGGGCCCATGGCGAAGAATACGCTATCGACCAGCGGGCCGCGCGGGGTTACATAGTCGAGGCGAAGTGCGGCGGCCACGATCGTCAGTGCAATGGCGGGGAGAAGCCCGAAAGCAAGGATTGCCGCGCGGGCGACGCGGTCCGGGGGCATGAAGGCCGGCTGCGGTGTGCTGCGTTCTGCGCTATGCCATCGTATTCCGCCCGCAGTCGTCAAGCGCGTCAGGCCGTCGCGCCACCACACCAGTGCTGATGCGCCCAGGAACAGCCCGCTGGCCGTCCAGCGCAGGGCCGATGCCACGGCCACATGGTCCAGCGCCCGGCCGGCCAGAAGCCAGGGTACGGTCCCAGCCAACACCAGGGCGCTGAGCAGTTCGGCCCTGCCCCACCGCTGCCAGAGTTCGATGAGCAAACCCGCGCTTAGCAGAGCGACCACCAGCCACGCACCGTAGGCACCCACGTCCTGCACCCCGTCGACCATCGAGCCGGCCGGAAGCCCCAACTCGCGGGCCAATTCGGGCACAAGCCAGAGCGAGGCAACCAGGAACTGCACGATCACCAGGGCATGCCGCAGCACATGGTCGACGCCCGGGTACAGGGCCAGCAAGTGTTGCCAGTTTCCTAATAGGCTCTGTCTGTGTTGAACGCGAGGAGCCCCGCTGCCCGCGCTGCTGCCGGCAGGCTTTTCGGCTACGCTCAGCCGGCGGCTGAGGCTGCGCAGCAGCGGCCAGGGGAGCATGACACAGGCCAGGGCAATTCCGTACACGTGCAGACACGCCGGCGTAAACCATTGATCGGCCAGGTTGGGCAGGAACGCGCGCAGCCATACGGTTGTCGCAACGACCGCGGCAACGCCCAGCAGCGCCTGGTGCGCGCCGAACACCAGGCGGTTCCCATTACGCACTGCGAAAACCAGCCAAATCGCCGCCGGCCAGAATAGCCCGCCCGCGAAGACCCAGTTGGTCTGCCAAATGAACGGCAGTATGGGCAGCGGCAACATGGAACTCAGCAGGGCAGTGTCGGCCAGAGGATCGGCAAACGCCCGCAGCCGGCGGCGGCGACCGCGGGTTTGCCGTTGTCCCCCCCAGTCCATCGCCAGTGCAGCGATCAGTCCGGCCGTGGCGTGCGCAAGCGGTGCGATTAGCCAAGGATGCTCGACAATACCTGTGAAGTTCATTGTCAGCGTATGCACCAGGCCGGCAAGGACGACCATCGACCCCGTCCATACTCGCCACCTTGCGCCATCGACCCAAGCGCCGGCAATGTAGAATACGGCCAGAATGGCCACGGTGGCCACGGGTGGAAGAACGCCGTCGATGGTCGCGCGGTGCGTCCATGCAGTGACCACCCATAGCGTCGCGGCCAGCGCGGCCAGAACCTCGGCCACGTGCACCAACGGACGATGGAAGACCCCGGACAACGATAGGGCGCCAACTGCGTTTCCTTGCTCCGGGACGGCTTCATACGGGGCAGCGTCCTCCGATTGGTGCGCCGGGGCCAGTTGCCGGTCAACGGCGGGCTTCTTCCGGAGCACGAACGCCAGAAGTCCGGCCGCCAGTGCTTCGCCAGCCAGCAGCGTTGCAGCGACGGGCGCCAACTGGCCGGTCGATGCCCACAAGGCCCAAAGCGGCGCGGCGGCCACCAGGGGCATACCAAGGTGGGCAAATCGGCGGTCTCGCCACAGTGCGGCCAACGCGAGGCTTCCAGCCCCGTACAGGCTGTACAACGCCGCCGCGCGGTAAGCGTCGGCACCGGCGGCAGAAAGCCCGTGATACGTTACCAGCATGAGTCCCAGCACCGCCACGACGGCCGAGCCGGCTGCGTACACCTCGCCGTGCCGGCGTTCGGGCAGGCGTTTCAGCAGGACGGAGGCCAAGGCGAAGGCGGCAAACAATCCGCCCAAGGCTGTGCCGCTCTGCGCGGCGACGGCCAGTTGCAGCATTCTCGTACCCAGAACTGCGGCGGCAATGCCCTCAAGATTGCCGATCGCCCAGTGGAACCCGACCAGGTAGCTCAGCGCGAGGCAGGCCATGGCCCCAACGTGGGCCGCAGGGAAGTCGTGCCGGAACGCGACCAGCAGAAGCCCGGCTGCATTGAACAATCCCACAGCGACAACCGTCGACGGATCGGGCCATGCGAGTCCCAACGCGGCAATCTGAAGCAACACGGCCAGCAGCGCCACCAGCGTGCCTGCCGCGGCGAACGAGCCGTTGCCGGGGCCTGCGACGCCGTCCGCAACGAATCCCGACGAATCTGCAGGCGTGACGGCGGCGGCGTCCAGTGCTTCCGGCCCGACCGTACGCATCACTCGCACGCCGACCGCCAGGATCGGCACGGCGGCCAGCGACGCCGGTACGGCCAGCAGGTTCAGTGCCGCGGCCAGGCTGCCGAGGACCGCCGTCACTTGTGTGACGCACAGCCCGATGGCCACGCAAAGCGCAAACCCGGCGGTGCCCAGGAGGATCAACAGCGCCACCACATCCGGCTCCCGGAGGTCCGGTTTGCGTACCGCCCGCAGCAGGTAGCCGCCCATCGACGTGGCGAAAACGACCACCGGCACGCACGCCGCCACGGCCAAGAACCAGTGGGGCTGGCTAGCATGGACGAACCGGGCCACTCCCAGCAGGGCCGCCGAGTTGCCGGCTATGGCCAGGGGTGCAAACCATCGGCCGGCCGGTGTCAGCACTCCGGCGGCCAGGCGAATGAGGACCACGAAGATGGCCAGGGCCGCGGCTTCGGCGGCAATCGCGCCGGGGCCCAGGCCGGCGCGCCAAAGACTGGCCATCGCCAGGAAGTTCAAAGGCACCAGCAACATGCCGATCACCAGCAACCCGCCGCCGGTCGAACGGAGCTTCCACCGGTAGAACGCATAGAGCCCCGCCGCGAAGACCACCGACGTGTACGCCACGAAGACAAAGAACTTCAGATACGGCGTATGTTCGAGCGTTTGCCACAGGTTCACGACCAGGGCCACCGACGAACCGACCATAATAAACCCGCCCACGAGCACGCCGATTAGTTCGGCCCAGTGGATTTCGCGATCGGCAAGGAATCCGGCCAGGGCTTCCTGCCACGGCCTGGCCGCCCCTGCCGCTTCGGGCGGCTCAGAGGGCGATGCGGGACGCTCCGAAGGCGAGAAGCCGGCGTCAGCAAGCGAGGAGGGCGGCTCGGGAACGACCTCGGCCTCGACAACCTGCGCCCAGGCAGCGGCGACTTCCGGCGGTCGCGTTGTGCTCGGGGCCGCCGGAAGGGTGGGAACCGGCGCGGGCGGTGGCGACACGTCGGGTGCAGTCTGCGGGGGAGTCGGCGGGCTTAGCCGCTCTTCCCGATACCGTGCGAGCCGCGAGGCCAGCCGTGCCGCTGTCTGCGCCTTGAGGTACCCCGCCTCCTCGAGCCGGCGCAACTGGCGTTGAACTGCCTCAATGTCGGCCAACTCACCAGCCAAGGGACTGCGCATCGGGTGGTGGCACCAGTGGCACCGTTCGGCTTCCGCCGCAACGAGTCGGCCGCAAAAACTGCAGCGGGCACAGTCCTTTTTCTGCGGCGATTGCCCGCTTCCCGAACCGAGCAGCGTTGCGAGCAACACCCATAGTCCGTGCCCGACGAGCATGACAAGTCCGAGCACAATCGCGAGGAAGGCCAGCACAAAGAATGGTTCGATCACAGCAGTGTTCCAGCCTGGATTTCACGCACGGACATCATATTCATTTCGGGCGAGCCCGGCCTTCGCGGCACGGCCCCGAACCGTTCATTTGCCACCAAGAATGGGACACACGTGCCGAACCCGAAGCCCAGTGTCCGACCATGAAGAATAAGCTCCATCTTCAATGGCAGCTTACACCCCACGACCTGGGATCGCTCCAGTCCCCCAATTGACGACATGCCTCTCGGCCGGCACATATTCCCAGGCTCTGTCGCTGTAGAAATGTAACGCGCAGGGGAACTTTTCGCAGGCGACTGCGCCGGTTTTACAGACCGTTGGTGGCTTTTCCGACAAATGGCTTTCCACGGAGGCCGGCGCTTCCGGTTCTGTCCATTGTCCCCAAGCAAGCCGCCCCCAAGCAAGCCGTCTTTGGGATAGATGTTTCGCGTCTGCACATCCGCCATTGTGTTGGAGATCAAACGGCTGTATCCTTCGTAGCGACCATGCGGTATGCAGCGACTTCCCCAATAGTGAAAACCTGGGTTTCTGGGCAATCTGTGGTCAACCACTGCACTGCATCAGGACGATGGAACCTGCGGGAGCGCGTTTTCGGGACTCGCGGCCGTTGTACAGCCTCGCAGGGTGCCGTATAATGCCGAGAGGGATACGTTTCAAAGGGCGCGTGCCGGGGCGCAAGCCCGCACTGTGTGATTGCTTCATGTCGGCGAAGCCCAAGATACTACTGGTTTGCGACTGGCAGGACGGTGCCGAGCGTTTGCTTGCCGAGGTGGCCGGTTCGCACGAATTGGTCGTTGTGCAGAACCCCGTCCGCGCTCTGGCCCTGTTGACCCGCGAGAAGTTCGACGGCATCTACGTCGCTCCCGAGCACATGCAGCGGGCGCTCGAGTTGGCCAGCTTGATCCGCAACGAGCAGATTCTTGAAGGCATGCCCGATGGCGTCGTCCTGCTCGACTCGGAAAACAGCATTCTGTGGAGCAACGGCCGGCTATGTGAGTGGAGCGGCCGTGATTCGGTCGTCGGGCAGAATTTCTACTCGGTATTGGGCAGTCCGGAGATCCTCGGCCCCGATTTCTGTCCGTTCCACACCGCGCTAGCGACGTGCCAAGGCACGACGTCGACGCTGCGCAGCGGCGAGAACCGCTACTTTCACCTGCACGCCGCACCCCTGCGCGAGGTTGAGGGGCCGTGCCGGCATTTGGTGGTCACGGTGCGTGACGTGACGTTGGAAGTGCACCAGCAGCAGAAGCTTGCTGCCATCCACCAGGCAGGCATGGAACTGGCCGACCTGACGCCCGAAGAGCTGCGCCACATGGACGTGAAGGAGCGCATCGAGTTGCTGAAGTCGAACATCCTCCATTACACCAAGGACCTGCTGCATTTCGACGTGGTCGAAATCCGGCTGCTGGACCAGAAGACCGGCCGCCTGGAATCGCTTCTGGCCGAGGGCATGGAAGAGGAAGCGGCTTCCCGCGTTCTGTATGCCCAGCCGCAGAACAATGGCGTGACCGGATTCGTTGCCGCAACGGGCAAGAGCTACCTTTGCGAAGACACGACCGAGGACCCGCTGTATCTTGAAGGCGCCAGGAACGCCAAGAGTTCACTCACCGTGCCGCTGGTGCTGCATGACGACGTCATTGGAACGTTTAACGTGGAAAGCCCCAGGCCGCGGGCGTTTCTGGAAAGCGACCTCCAGTTTCTGGAGATATTCAGCCGCGACGTGGCGGTGGCGTTGAACCAGTTGGAACTCCTGGTGGCGGAGAAGGCCACTACGGCGGCCGAAAGCTGTGAGGCCATCCACAGCGCCGTGGCTTTGCCGATCGACGAGATACTCAACGACGCGGTGAACGTGATGGAACGGTACATCGGCCACGAGCCGGAAGTGGTCGAGCGAGTTCAGCGCATCCTGCGCAACGCGCGCGACATCAAGCAGGTCATCCAGGAGGTTGGCAAGACGATGACTCCCGCCCAGGCCCATCCACAACTCGAGACCGAGGACCGGCCTCTGCTGCGGGGCCGGCGCGTCCTGGTAGTCGATGCCGACGAAAGCGTACGTAGCGCCGCGCACGCTCTGCTGGAACGGTACGGGTGCGTGGTGGAAACGGCCCACGACGGCGCCGAGGCTATCTACATGGTCCGGGCGGCGCCGGGCAGCGACTATGACGTGATCATTGCCGATATCCGCCTTCCGGACATGAAGGGCTACGACTTCATGATCAGGCTGCAAGAGATCATCGATCCGGTGCCCTTGGTGCTTATGACCGGTTTCGGGTATGACCCCGGCCACTCGATTGTCAAAGCCCGCCAGGCGGGACTTCAGGCGGTGCTCTACAAGCCTTTCCGCCTCGATCAGCTTCTCAACACCGTCGAGCAGATCATTCAGACCTACGATCCGGCCAGCCAGGTCGTAGCCGAGTAGGCCGGTCTGATTCTATCCTTCGAGTTTCAAGAGCCACTCCTGCTTAACGTCGGACGAAAGCTCCACCCGCCCGGAAAGCTTCCCGCCCGCCAGTTCAACTAGAAGCGAGCGGTCCGTGTCGTCCAGCAGCGTGAACGTGCCGTAGTCCCACTGGGCAACTTCGCCCCGGTCGCCGGAGATGGGCCCCTCGTAGTCGAGGTAGAGCTTCCTGTGGTCGGGGAGCATGATGGCAGCGATCGTACGGCCGGGCTCCGGTGGCTGTGCGAGAGACCACGCACGCAATACGTCGCCCCAATCGAGCAGCAAGTCCCAATGGACCGCCTCCGATGTTCGGTGTTCGAGAATGGCGAACCTGCCGGACCGCACTAATCTAAAGCCTCCGTGGTGCAAGGGCAATGGAGCCAACGCGGCTCTTCCAAGCCGCAGTACAAGACCGTTTGTCGCGTGGGTGGATGCGGCACTGCGCGTGCGTGAATCCGGTCGCTACCGCGCCAGGAACCACCCACTTTAACTGTCATCTTCCACACGCGGCTCGTCGCTCAACTCGCGAATCCAGATGTTGCGGAACCGGACCGGGTTGCCGTGGTACTGGATGTGGATGGGGAGCTTCGGCGGATGGGGTTCGTATTCCGGCGGTTTGTGCCAGGCCGTGGACCCTTGCAGTTCAAAGTGGTCCTGGATCAACACCCCGTTGTGCAGCACGGTCAAGGTGCCCGGCTTCAGCAGATTGCCGTCGTCGTCGAACCGCGGCGCCTTGAAGATGATGTCGAATGTCTGCCACTCACCCGGCTTGCGGCACGCGTTGACCAGCGGTGGGCTTTGCTTGTAGATCGCGCCGGCCTGGCCGTCGGGGTAGGTATCGTTTTCGTACGAATCGAGAATTTGCACTTCATACTTTTCCATCAGGAACACGCCGCTGTTGCCACGTCCCTGGCCTTTTCCTTCGATCTCCTCCGGAGACGCCCACTCGACGTGCAACTGGCAGTCGCCAAAAGCCTGCTTTGAAGCAATTCCGCTTTTGCATATGCCGTAGCCGTCCTGGAATACCCAGTTCTCGCCCCCGTTCCACTGAGAGAGGTCAGTTCCGTCGAACAGGACAATTGCATCGGAGGGAGGCCCGCCCGGCGGCCCCGGATCGATGACCTCCGGCACCTTCCACTTGATGCCGCTGAGCCACTCCTGGGCAGCGACGGCGTAGAATACCCATACCAGGCTTACAGAGGCCACGGTAGCCAACACCATGGTCCTGCCAATGGAACCAACGAACGTATGCCGCCGAACATGCTGCGTCATCTTGGAGCTTCTCCTCGTCATCTAGTTGCTTCAATACCGAAAAGACGGCGCGGCGAACCGCCGCGCCATACGGCGGCTATTATACAATCCATGCGGCGGCAACGACAAGAAGCGACGAGAAGAGATGGTAACCGCTCACAGGGGATTCTGACGCGATTCTCGTGGCACAAAGGGTATCTATCTTGCCCGATCCGCTAACCGATCTGCTGCGAGAATGGGACTGCTCCCCGTGCGTGCTGTGAGGAAAGCAGCCCTCTCCGCCACCACGTGAACGGTTGTTTAGTAAGTGTGCAGGTTCTGTGCAGTGTATGCGAGACTGGTAGCTTAGGATAACAGGGCAATATAAGGGCTTTTCTTTATCCTGCAAGCCGGTTTTCTCGACGTAATCGGCAGATTTTTCGTTATTGGTGAAGGTTGCCATACCGGAATTGCCGACTACTTCTTGCGAGAGGCAGATTCTCTCAGTTTCTCGTCGGTTGCGCACGTCAGTCGGTCTTATCAGGGGAAATGAGCATGGTGAGTTTCGTCCGCTCATGGAGGTCTTTGGCGGTCTGCACAGTGGTTCTGGGCATGATTTCGACGAGTTGGGCGTCGGAGAGTAATCTTTGGGGGCATTTTGCCGTGGGGCAAGCCTCCTACCAAGTGGCTGAGGATCCGTTCGCACAAGAACCAGATGCACCTGCCGTGCAGCCATTGCCCCAGCCGATGGCGTCAGAGGCCACACCACCTGAACCAGCACCGCCCCAGCCGATGTCGCCGGAGGCAACGCCGGCCCAGCCAACGCCGGCCGCGGGAATGCCGTCTGAACCGTCACCCGCCGAGCGGACTCCAACCGAGCAGGTTCAGCCCCAGGCACCGCCTCCCAGCCAATTGGCACCCGACCCGGCCTACCGGGTCCCTATGCCCCTCCCTCCGACGCGGCGGGAGCCCCCGTCCGCTCCCATGGTGCCACCGGAAGCTGAGAAAATCCCACCGGGACAGCCGGGTGTCTTCGTGCCGCCTCGCACGGATGTTTGGGAGGAGGGCTGCGCCGAGGACACTTGCGTCTACGGTGCGACAGCAAGTGAACGCGGACCCCTGTTTTCGTCTTTGCGGCGTTGGACTTGTGACCCCTGTTGCGACAGCGGTGCGGCGTTCGGACCGAACAGCCGTCGTCATGGTGGGCTTCCCTTGGGTATCGGTTGGGAGGGCTGGATTGCCCAGGGCGTGACCCTGAACACCCGAAGCCCGCGAAACCGCAGTAATCTCCCAGTGACCTTCAACGACGGCTCAAACGAATACCAGATGAACCAGCTCTATCTGATCGCGGAGCGGGCCGTACGTGACGACGCCTGGAGCGTAGGTGGGCGCATCGATCTTCTGTACGGTACGGACCATCGATACACCATGGCCCGCGGCCTTGAGGCCGATCGCGACATGGGACCGAAGTGGAATTCCGAAGATTACGGCTTGGCTATGCCGCAATTGTACATGGAGGCTTTTGCGCCGATTGGGCCTGGTGTGAGCGTGAAGATGGGGCATTTTTATACCATCCTCGGGTATGAATCCGTACCTGCCCCAGGTAACTTCTTCTACTCTCACGCGTATGCGATGCAATACGGTGAGCCCTTCACCCATACGGGCCTACTCGCTGCCTCGGACATCGGCCCGCTGAAATTGCAGGCCGGCCTGACTCGCGGGTGGGATAACTGGGAGAGCAACAGTGACGACTGCGGTTTTCTGGGCAGCCTGGGTTGGGTGAGCCCTGACGAACGAATGTCGCTGTCCTTCGCCATTCATACTGGACGCGAAGAGGGCCCGCTGGCACCCGCCACGAACTCGCGTACTACCTACAGCTTGGTGTTTACACACAGCCTGCACGGCCCGTGGTCCTACGTCTTGCAGCACGACCTGGGCGTCGACCAGGACGCCATGCTCGATGGGACTGACGCGAAGTGGTACGGGCTGAACATGTACCTGTTCCGGGAAATCACGGAGCATTGGAAGTTTGGGTACCGCTTCGAGTGGTTCTGCGACAGGGACGGCACGCGCGTCGTTACAGGGCAGGCAGCCGACTACTACCAGATGAGTTGGGGTTTGAACTACTCACCCAGCGATCGATTGCGTATCCGGCCCTCACTACGGTGGGATTGGACCGGTGCACGGGGTTCCCGACCATTCGCCGACGGCACTCGCGACGAGCAGTTGCTTCTTGACTGTGATGTGCTGATCATGTTCTGACGGCGGGCCGCGGGGCTGTGTTTCTTGCGAAGGGCCCGCGAATAAAAAACTGGCTACTTTGGGCGGGCTACGGCTGCGGGCGTCAGGCTGCATCGACGTATAAGCAGGCTTCTTGACGTGGTGGCTATGTGAGCCGCGGCCTGGCCCCGCCTGTCTTCTGCCGCCCACTTGGTGTAGAATGCACACAAGTTCACGGGCCGTCCGGGAACTGGCCCGTTTTTGAGTTGTTTCTGGGGATTTTTCATGCCATTGTTCGAGATTGAGACCGAGGCGCATATTGTCATCACCTGGGCCGAGACCGAGTCGGCCGCCATCGAGAACCTGCGACGGAGCTATCCGGATGAAGAACCGGCGCGGGTTACGAAGCGGCCTCGCGACACGTGGGTGATTTCAAAGTCGGCCTTGGGCATTACCGGCCAAACGGATCCCTGTTCGGCCGCACGTGACGCTTTACACAAGGCCCAGGGCGACAAGGTCCACGCCATTCGCATCTACATGCACCAGACGGGCGCCGACCTGGAGGGGGCCCGCAAGGCCATCGAATCCAACATGGTCATGGGCTGGTAGGCTGGCTGCCGGCTACAGGCGCTTCGGCAATTGCGGCTCGCCGGGTACCATGGCCTCGGTGTGCTCTGCGGCGATGCGCCGGAGTTCTGCCAGTATCTCCGGATGCTGCCCGGCGATGTTGAACGTCTCGCTAGGGTCCTCGCCTAAATCGTACAGTAGTGGGGGGTCGTGCTCCTCGGCCGAGCCACCTCCGTATGCTGGCTGCGTTATGAAGTGGGCCTTGAACTGCCCGTGACGCACGGCAAACAGTCGCGTGCCGCGGTAGAAGTACATCGTGTTTCGAGGGCTGGGACCCTCGCCTCGCAAGACGGGCGAAAGGTCTACTCCGTCGATGGGGCGGTCGTCGGGTACGGCGCTGCCACCGAGCTTCAGGCACGTGGTGAACAGGTCCATTGTGCAGCCGAGTTCGTGGATGACGCCAGGCGTCACCAAGCCGGGGCCCCACATGACTGTCGGCACCCGCATCCCGCCTTCCCATGTGCAGCCTTTTCCCTCGCGCAGCAGGCCGGCCGTGCCACCGTGCTGGTTGAAGATGAGCCAGGGGCCGTTGTCGGAGGTGAACACGACAAGCGTCTTCCGGTCGAGTTCGAGTTCTCTGAGCGTTTCCACGATCCGCCCCACCCCGTCGTCGATTTCCTCGATGACGTCGCCGTATAGCCCGCGCAGGCTCCGCCCGGCAAACTCGTCGGAGCGGAACAGGGGCACGTGCGGGAGGCTGTGTGCGAGGTAAACGAAGAAAGGCCGATCGTGGTTTTCGCGAATGATTTTGATCGCTTCGTCGCTGAATCGGCGTGTAATCGTGCGTTGGTCGGCCGGGCGCTCGACAATCCGCTCGCCACGCATCAGCGGCACGTTCCAGTATTCAATCCTGGGCTCCCAGAAGGCAGCGCGCCCTTGCGGCGATTCTGCGACCCGGTCCATGTCGTTCGAGTACGGAATGCCGAAGTACGAGTCGAAGCCGTGACTGGTCGGCAGGTACTGCGGCAAGTGTCCGAGGTGCCACTTGCCCACGCAAGCGGTTACGTAGCCGGCGTCCTTCAGCGCTCGGGCGATGGTGATTTCCTCCGGAGGCAGCCCGCCAGCCGAGTCAGGGAACAGGACCCGGCGGCGGTCGTCGCACATGCCGCTGCGGATGGGCAGCCGGCCAGTCATCAGCGCCGCACGGCTGGGCGTACACACCGACGCAGCCACATAGAATTGCGTCCACTTCTGGCCTTCGGCGGCCATGCGATCCAAGTGCGGGGTACGAATAGTCGGATGGCCGAAGCAACCCAAGTCGCCATACCCCTGGTCGTCAGTCATCACGAGGACGAAGTTGGGCCGGGCATCGGCCATGACCGCAAGGGCCGGTAGCAGCACGGCCGTGATACCTACGGCGCAGACCTTGACACTTTCAAGCAACGGCCGAAACACTCGTGCGGAAACAACGATCATATCCGTCTCCTTCTCACTAGGTTAAACTCACGTTCGTGGTAGAGGACAACCGTTCACAAAGCAAGGGCGCCGGCATTTCTACGATTGCACGCGAAAGGGACAGTGCCATCTTCGCGGCGCGGACCGGTTGGTCGATAGTGCAAATGACCCTTTGTGCCGCGAAAACTCTACAGTCCCCTGTAAACGGTTGCGGCACAGGCTGCATGCAGACCGCCCACCAGTGTATCACGTTCCGGGTCCAAAGACCATCAGGACTCGGAAAGCGTCGGATGGAAGCTTGAATGGCCAAACGGGGGCGGTGTAAGAACCGGCTTGCGGAGAAACCCACGCACCCACGGGACGGGGCGCCACCGCTCTTTCTCCCGCGGCAGGGCTTTCTCGATCAGGAAGGCGTTGTGCCTCTCCGGCGCAACCAACAATCGCTCACGGCCAGCCTGGACAACCGACTTCCTGGGATACACGGCAACTGGCAATAAGGCCGGAATACTGTTGTCCTATCAATCGCGCGCCGGTCGGGTAGTTGTCCATGCCCCACAACTCCGCCAGAACCGCTTGCAACGGGTTCCTAGACCGGCTATACTTGCGCACCTCTTACCTTACCGGCAATATGGTAGCTCTTCCGTTCCTAGGTGCAGACCGCGGCAATGTAGTAGGCACACGCCGCTGTGCCGTCCCCGAAACAAAGGCTGTCTGCACCTAGAAACGGAAGAGCCACATTCTCAGACTATGAAGACCATACGTTTCGGAATCATTGGCTGCGGTTTGATGGGACGGGAGTTTGCCTCGGCGGCTGCCCGCTGGTGCCATTTGGCGGAGCCGGTTGCTCGCCCGGAGATCGTTGCGGTGTGTAATAGAAGCCCCGGCCGGCTCCCGTGGTTCGAGCGGAACTTCCCGTCGATTTGCCTGGCCACGACGGACTACCGCGAGCTTCTGGCCTGCGAGAAGGTCGACGCCGTCTACTGCGCCGTGCCGCACCACATGCACCAAGCGATTTACTGCGAGATCATATCGGCCGGCAAGCACCTGCTGGGCGAGAAGCCGTTCGGTATGGAACTGGAGGCGAACACCGCCATCCTGGGCTGCGTCGCGGAGCATCCCGAGGTGTTCGTCCGATGCAGCAGCGAGTTCCCTTTCTTTCCCGCCGTACAACGCATTGGGCGAATGATCGAGCAGGATCAGTTCGGTCGCCTCATTGAGGTCAACAGCGGGTTCCTTCATTCGAGCGACCTGGATCCCGACAAGCCGATCAACTGGAAACGGATGGCCCACCTCAACGGCGAATACGGGTGCATGGGCGACCTGGGCATGCATGCATGCCACGTGCCGTTCCGCGCGGGCTGGACGCCGCGGAGCGTTCGGGCGGTGCTGTCGAACCTCATGCCCACCCGGCCTGACGGCAAGGGCGGGACCGCGCCCTGCGACACGTGGGACAATGCCACGTTACTGTGCGAGGCGCGCACAGCGGACGGGCACGACTTCCCGCTGGTGATTCGCACGCATCGGATCGCCCCCGGTGAGAAGAACACCTGGTACATCGAGATCAAGGGTACGCGCGGCTGCGCGCGGTTCAGCACAAAGAACCCCCGGCGATTGGATGTGCTGGAATATACCGGCGGTGAGCAGGTTTGGCAGCGGATCGACATGGGGTACGAGACGGCCTACCCGGCCATTACCGGCGGCATTTTCGAGTTCGGCTTCACCGACGCCATCCAGCAGATGTGGTCGGCGTTCGTGTCGGAGTTGGCTGGCTCGCCGGCCGAGGGCATGCTGGCCACCTGCGTGAAGCCCGAGGAAACCGCCTTAAGCCACCGGTTGTTCACCGCGGCACTCCGGTCACAACGCGACGAGGCTACGGTTTCCATCTAGGCTGGACGTGCGGATGCGAATGGTTATCTCGTACGAGGAGACGGCATTGCCATGAGGGTAATACTGGATACCAATGTCGCCAGAAGGCCGACGGAACGCAAGACCAGAAGGCGGTATACCGCCAGGGCAAGTCCGGCGCGTCATTCGACCTCAGAGATGGTGATGGCGTCGGTCGGGCATACGTGGGCGCAGGAGCCGCAGCCGATGCAGGTGGGCGAGATGTCGAAGAAGGGCGTGGCGATGCGCTTCTTAGGGCCGCGGCTGGCGCTGCCGATCGCCCGCATCCCAACCACCTCGGCGCACACTCGCACGCACTGGCCGCACAGGATGCACCACGACAGGCTCTCTTCGCCGACTTCCGCCTTGCGCTGCTCGACGCGCTCGTACAGGAATGCCAACAGCGGATCCGACCCGCCGGGCTTCAGTTCGACGCCGTGTTGCCGGGCCAGTTCCACCAGCTTCGGCGGCTGGGGGGCGCGGGCGAGTGTCAACGCCAGGATGAACCGCCGCGCCTCGATGACCCGCGGTGTGTCGGTCTTCACGATCATGCCCTCCTCGACGGCCGTGGCGCAAGCCGGCAGGAGGACATCCTTCCGGGCGGCGGTGGTCACTTCCACGTGACACAGGCGGCAGGCCCCGGCAGGCTTGAGCTTTTCATGATGGCACAGGGTCGGTATGTCGATTCCGGCCGCCTGCGCGGCCTCCAGCACCGTCGTGCCCGGCCGCACCGCAAGCTGCTTGCCGTCGATCGTCAGGGTCACTTTGTTCACGATCCGTTCCTCAAGAATAATCGGGCGCGCTTCTGTCAATGGCTCAATTCGACCAGTTGCCGTTTCGCGTCCTCGGTCTGCAAATCGCACCGCAGGCAGCGGCCGGCCTCGCGCATGGCCTGTTCTTCGGTCAAGGTCAGTTCCACTTCGGTAAAGCCGCCAAGCCGCTCGGCGACCGGCAGCAGCGCCACCTCGACCCGTTCCGGCATTTCGGCCGGCGCGTCTTGCTGTTCCGCAGGCGCCACCGGCGGCACGTACTGCGAGGGGCGCACGAGGTCGTAGTGCCGCTCGACCGCGCCGCTTCGCAGGTAACTGCCGATCATCTCGGCGGCCACCTTGCCCGCCGCCATCGCGGCCACCACGGTATCAGGGCCGGTGACCACGTCGCCGCCGGCGAACACGCCGGCCCGGCCCGTCGCCTGCGTTTCCTTGGCCACGATGGCAGACCCTCGGCGCGAGACGTCGATGCCGGAATCGCGGCCCAGGAACTTCACGTCGGGGTCTTCGCCGATGGCCACCAGGAGCGTGTCGAGCGGAACGTCGAACTCGGAGCCCGGCACGGGCACGGGCCGTCGGCGTCCGCTCTCGTCCCGATCGCCCAGTTCCATCCGCATGCACCGGACGCCGGTCAGCTTGCCGTCCCGGGTGAGGATGGCGGTGGGGGCGGTCAGCAGCCGTAGTTCGGCCCCTTCTTCGACCAGCGCGTCGACTTCCTCGGTGAACGCCGGCATTTCAGCCCGCGTGCGGCGATAGATGACCTGTACCGACTGGCATTCTTTCAATCGCATCGCAACCCGCGCGGCGTCCACCGCGGCGTTCCCGCCGCCGATCACCCCGACCCGGCCCCCGACGCGCACGGGCTTGTTGAGGTTGACCCGCGTGAGGAAGTCGATGGAGTCGAGCACACCTTCGGCATCCTCGTTGGGAATGCCCAGTTTGCGCGACTTGTGGGCCCCTGTGGCAATGAACACGGCCTTGAAGTCGCGAGTAATATCGTCGAAGGCCACATCGCGGCCAACGCGGATCCCGGTGCGGATTTCGACGCCTGCACGGCGGACGTTCTCGATATCGGCTTCGAGGAATTCGCGCGGGAGCCGGTAGGCAGGTATGCCGGCCACGAGCGTTCCGCCGGGTGTTTCCAGGGCCTCGAAGATGGTCGCCCGGTAACCGCTCCGCGCCAGGTAGTATCCGGCCATCAGGCCCGCCGGCCCGGAGCCGATGATGGCCACCCGCTCGCCCGTGGGCGCCGGTTGGGGCGGCGGCGGATAGACCCCCGAGCGCATGGCGTGATCGACCGCAAACCGTTTCAACGCTCGCACGGCCAACGCGCCGCCCGACGCTGCGGCCAGGCATCGCGATTCACACGGATGGTGGCACACCCTGGCACAGACGTTCGGTAGCGGATTGTCTTTGACAATCGTGTCGAACGCTTCCTGAAAACGCCCCTGGGCAATCAGGGCGATATACTCCGGGGCCTCGGTGGTGATCGGGCACAAATGCTGGCATGGCGAGGAGATCAGCTCGCGGCAGACGACCGCCGGGCAGCGCTTGCGGTAGATGTGCGCTTCGTACTCGTCGCGGAAGTAGCGGATGGTCGACAGCACCGGGTTGGCGGCCGTCTTGCCCAAGCCGCAGAAGGACAGCTCGCGAATGTGGTTGCCGATCCGCTCGAGCAGTTCAATATCGCCCGGCTTGCCGCGCCCCTCGGTGATTTGCTCGAGAATGTAGTGCATGTGCCGCAGCCCGTCGCGGCACGGCGTACACTTGCCGCACGATTCCTCCATGCCGACGTGGACGAAGTACTTGGCCGTATCGACCATACACGTCGTCTCGTCCATGACGATCATGCCGCCGGAGCCCATGATCGTGCCGGCCTTGGTGAGCGATTCGTAATCGACGGGAATATCGAGCATCGAGGCGGGAATGCATCCGCCCGAAGGGCCGCCGGTCTGGACGGCCTTGATGGGCCTGCCCGTTTGCGACCCGCCGCCGATGTCGTGAATGATCTCGCCCAGCGTCATTCCCATGGGCACTTCGATGAGCCCCGTGTTGGCGATCTTTCCCACCAGCGAAAAGACGGCCGTGCCGCGCGAGTTTTCCGTACCGACCGACGCGAAGTACTCCGGCCCCTTGTCGAGGATCATCGCGGCCGACGCCCAGCTTTTGACGTTGTTCAGCGCGGTGGGCATGCCCCACAGGCCCTTGACCACGGGGAAGGGGGGCTTGATGCGCGGTTCGCCAATGCGGTCCTCGATCGACTCGATCAGCGCCGTCTCTTCGCCGCATACGAACGCGCCGGCGCCGCGGACGATCCGCAGGTCGAATGAAAACCCGGTGCCCAGAATGTTCTCGCCCAGCAGCCCCGCGGCCCTGGCCTGGCCGATGGCCGTCTGCAAGTGCTCGATGGCCAGAGGATATTCGTTGCGGACGTAAATGTATCCCTGGCAGGAAGCCGACGTATCGCCGGACATTGCCCAAGCGCCGATGGCCATGCCTTCGAGCAGCGCGTGGGGGTTGCCTTCGAGGATGCTGCGGTCCATGAACGCGCCGGGGTCGCCCTCGTCGGCGTTGCACACCATGTAGCAATGCACGTCGCCGTCGCCGTCGTCGTTATCGGACAAAGACTCGGTGGTCCGGCGGGTCATTTCCCATTTCAGCCCGGTGGGGAACCCCGCCCCGCCCCGGCCGCGCAGGCCCGCCTGCTTGATGCACTCGATTACCTCTCGCGGATCGGCGGCCAGTGCCTTCGTCAATGCCGAATACCCGCCGTGGCTGAGGTAGTCGTCGAGGCTCAGCGGGTCGATGCGGCTATTGTTCAGCAGCAGCCGCCGCTCCTGGTGCGCGTAGAAGGGGACCTTGTTCTTCTCGACAACACGGGCCCCGTTGCCGCCCGATTCCTGGTACAGCAGGCGATCGAGCACGCCGTCGTTGACCACGCTCGCTTCGAGCAACTCGGCGGCGTCCTCCGGCTTGACCTGGCAGTAGAAAATCTCCCGCTCGCCCCGCCGGACCACGACCAGCACCTCCCGGGCGCAGAACCCGTGGCAGCCGGTCAACTTCAGGTCGGCGTCCTGGAACAGGTTCAGGCGTTCCATCTCGGTGGCCAGGGCATGAAACACCTCGCGCGCCCCGGCCACGAAGCCGCACGTTCCGCCGGATACGATGACCGCCGTGCGGCTGGGATCGTGCCCGGCACGTAGCCGCTCAGCGGTCGCCGCCAGCTCCTCAGGCGACGCGAACGGAGACCGCGGTTCGGCCGGACCTCCGGCGGGAACCGCCGTGGAGGAAGCACCCTTCCCATTCCCCTCGCAGCATCCGCAGGACTCCTTGGCCTCCGCCTCGGGCGGCTGCAACTGGTCGACGTTCCGGATAAGCTTCGTGGCGGCGTCGGGCGACAGGTTGGCGTAATAACGCCCGTCGAGGGTCACCACCGGGCCGATCGCGCAGGTGCCCAGACAGTTGACCGTGGCGAAAGTGAACTCGCCGTCCGGGGTGGTTTCGCCGGGCTCCACCTTCAGTTCGTTCTGGAACGTTTGCAGCAGCCGCGGCGCCCCACGTACATAACAGGCCGTGCCCGTGCAGACGCACACGTGGTGCTTGCCCGGCGGCGACAGCTTGAACGACTGGTAGAAGGTGGCGAGGGAATAGAGTTGGGTGAGCGGCACGTCGAGTTCGGCGCTGATCTTCTCGACGACCTCGCGGGGGACGTACTGGTAGTAAGCCGAGACTTCCTGCAGAAGCTCGATCAGCCCTCCACCGCCGGCCTTGTGCCGGGCCAACAGTTCGTCAACCTCCCGCAGATTCACGTTTTCCATTCTCTCCCTCAATGTGGAATCGCCAGCGTTTTGTGGCATCGTAGGTGCGGTTGCGGACCATGCTTTCGACAATCTCCAGCAGATCGGGAATCTTCAATCCCACGTCGTCCTTCACCTTCACTTGGCACGCCAACCGCATACTGTCGGTCAGTTCCCTTCTGGACAGGAAGGGCGTTTCCGTCGGCAGGACGGGCCCCCCGCCTTCGGTCACCCGCACCTTGCAATAGCCGCACGTTCCCTTGCCGCCACAAGCGGCGCGTATGCTAACCCCGGCGTCCTGAAGGATAGCCAAGAGGGTCTGACCGCCGTCAACGTCGAGCGTTTGCAGCGAATCGCCATCCTGAACGCGGACCTTGCAAGGTCCGTAGTTGACCAGCCATCGTTCCGCCACCGACAGGAGGACGGCCAGTGTCGCCAGGATCCCGGCGGTGACGAGAATGGCCGAAAGGTAGGTCATCATACCATTGTACTCCTCATTGCCCGATTCCGGCAAATCCCATGAACGCCAGGGCCATGATTCCGGTCACGATCATCGTAATGGCCACACCGCGGAAGGGTTTGGGGGGATCGCCGTACCCCATCCGTTTCCTCAATCCGGCCAGCAAAACAATCGCCAGCAGCCACCCGATGCCGGACCCGAACCCGAAGGCCAAGGTCTCCCACAAGGTGTAGTCGTCGATCACCATGAACAGCGCGGCGCCGAGAATGGCGCAGTTGACCGTAATCAGCGGCAGGAATATGCCCAGTGCATAATACAGCCGGGGACTGAACCGTTCGATGAACATCTCGACGAACTGCACACAGCCGGCGATCACCGCGATGAAGACGATCAGCATCAAGTGTTCGAGGCCCAACGGGACGAGCAGATAATGGTACACCACGTGGTTGACCATGATCGTGCCCGTCAGCACGAACGTCACCGCGACGCCCAGCCCCAGCGCCGTGCCAATCTGGCGCGAGCAGCTCAGGAACGAACACATCCCGAGGAACTTCGCCAACAGAATGTTATTCGTCAGCGCGGCGGTAATCAGGATGGCAAGCAGGGACGGTGTTTCGCTCATCGGTCAGCTCTTCTCAGCATTTTTGTCTTGCAGCCAGTTGAAGAAAGCAATCAAGAAACCCATCACTACGAACGCTCCGGGTGCGAGTACCATGACGAGGTTCTTGGTGTACCACTCCGGTCCGAGGACGGTAAACCCGAGCACGGTACCCTCGCCCAGCAGTTCGCGGAAGAACCCTACCACCGCAAGGACTCCGGCGAAACCGAGCCCGGCCGCAAAAGCATCGACGACGGCCAACTGGGGCTTATTCTGCATGGCAAATGCCTCCGCGCGACCCAGCACGATGCAGTTCGTGATGATCAAGCCGACGTAAGGCCCAAGCTGCCGCGACATTTCCCAGTAAAACCCCTTGAGGAACTGGTCAATCAAGATCACGAACGTGGCAATGACGGCGACCGAGGCGATCAGACGAATCCGCCGGGGTGTCGTGTGGCGGAGCAGCGACAGCATGAATGACGAGCCCACGGTGACGAAGATCATGGCACCGCCCATAACCAGGGAGTTCTCGAGCCGGGTGGTTACGGCCAGCGTCGGGCAGATGCCCAGGGTCTGGACGGCCACGGGATTGCTCGTCCACGAGCCCTCCTTGAAGACGGCCAATCCCCGGCCTTCGCAGAAACCCTGCTTCCGGCATGTCCCGCACGACTCGGCGCCGGCGAGCGTATTCGGGTTCTCGCTGCTCATGGATGCTTCTCCGAAAGACCCTTCTCTGAAACCTGCTCCGCCAGTTTGCGGAGGATGTCCTCAACCCGGTCGCAGGTGATCGTGGCACCCGAGATGCCGTCGACTTCGAGCGGCCCGTGGGCACCCGCGCTGACAATGCGAAGCCCGGGCGCGCCGTCGTCGCCCAGCAGCCGCTTGCCCTGGAACTGGCTGCGGAACGCTTCGCCGGAAATTTCTGCGCCCAGTCCCGGCGTTTCCTGGTGGTCGTGAAAGGTGATTCCACGGATCGTGTTCCAGTCGGACTCCAGGGAGACAAACCCGTGGATCGGCCCCCACAGGCCCGGCCCGACGACCTTCACGGCCACCAGTTCCGCTTCTCCCTCCGAGGCATTGCCCAGCCGGCGATACACGGTCAGCGGCCCGATCGTCTCTTCCCGGACTCGCTCCTCGAACAGCCGCGTCAACTCTTCGGCCGAAGCCCGCGGCTCGACCGGCACCTCGAGTACACCGAGGATATTGCGCATCGCATCGGCCCGTTGGTTCGCCTCGCGATAGGGCGCCGTGAACCGGGCCGCGCCGGTCAGCAGCGTTGCGCACAACGTACCAACCACGACGGCATAGCAAACCGTGTAGACGCTATCCTTCACGCTGCAACCTCCGAACGCGCATGGTCACGAAGATCTCGTCGATCAGGGGGCTGGCCAGGTTGCCCAACAGGATGGCGAACATCACTCCTTCGACCCAGCCGCTGAAACTGCGAATCAAGACAACCAAGGCCCCGATCAACATGCCATACACCCACTTGCCGGTGTTCGTGGCCGGACTGGTTACCGGGTCGGTGGCCATGAAGAACGCTCCAAGGAACAACCCACCGGCGAACAGGTGCCACAGCGGTGGCCCGAACCGCGCGGGATCGGTCACGTGCAGAAGCGAGGAGAACACGAAGACGGCGCCCAGGATGCCGGCCACGGTACGATAGTTCGCCACCCGCGTCATGCACAAGAACAGCCCACCAAGCAGAATGGCCAGCGCCGACGTTTCGCCCGCGCTGCCGCTGATGTTGCCGAGGAACATATCGAGCCAATTGGCAAACTCCCCCTGCCGGCCCAAAGCCAGCGGCGTTGCCCCGGAAAGGGCGTCCACGCTGCCGGGGGTGACATACTCGGTCAGCCTGCCCCACGGCCACGCGCCGGGAATCACGAAGCCCGAGGCCACCTGCGCGGGGTAGGCGACTGCCAGGAACGCGCGGCCGACCAGCACGGGATTGAACAGGTTCCTCCCCGTGCCGCCGAACACCTCCTTGCCCACCAGCACGCCGAACACCACGCCGACGGCCACGACCCACAGCGGCGTCGTCGGGGGCACGACCAGCGGGAACAGGAACCCGGTGACGAAGAACCCCTCGTGGATGTCCTTCTTGCGGATGATGGCGAACGCCACCTCGACAATCCCCCCGGCGATGTACGAAACGGCCATCATCACCAACACCCGCAAGCCGAAGAAGTAGATCGAGGCGAGCAAGGCCGGCGTCAGCGCGATAATGACCATCATCATGAACCGCTTGCTGTCGAGCGGATCGCGGGCGTGGGGCGCGGCGTGGGTTTGCTCGGCCGAGCCGAAGAAGAACGCCTCGGCGCCCTGCGCCAACGGCCTGAGCAGGTGCAAGCGGCCGTCCTTCTCGAACCACGGCCGAGTGCGGTCGAACAGCATTTCGAGCAGCTTCACGCCACCACCTCCTCGTTCTCGTCCGGCTCTGCGGCGTGCAGGTCCCGCCGGATGGCTTCGTTGGCATCCAGTATCTCCTGCCGCAGATCGAGCTTCGAGGGGCAGACGTAACTGCACAGGCCGCAGGCGACGCACAAGTGCGAACCGCTACGGTCGATCTCTTCCAAGGCGTCCTGGTAGGCCAGCTTGTGAATCCAGTGCGGCATGATGCCCGCCGGGCACACTTCCTCACAAAACCCGCACCCGATGCAGGGCCGATGCTCGCCGCGCATCGCCGTGGTCAGTGGCTCATCATACCGCGGGCGCAGCACACTTAAGAAGCAGTTGCTGTACGAGATACGGTCCAGCCCCGTGCGGACGAACCCGAACAGTTCGCGACGCGTGGGCTCCGGCAGGACGGTCAGGCCGGTCGTCTCGACGCCGATTCCCAACTGGCGCGGGCCGGTCGCTTCGCCGTTGAGGATGCCCCCGTCGATGACGCGTTGCGGCTGCCCGATCACCCGGCCGGCCAGGAGCGCGTCGAGCGGATAACCGAGGGGGACCCGCAAATGGACGGGCTCGGCCGCGCCGGGCCCTCCAATCGCAATTAGGCGTTCCAGTAGCGGCTGGCGGCTGGTGAGCGCTTGATCGATGGCAAGCACCCCCTCCGCTCGCAATCCCCATATCGATCGGCCGCGCTGCGGGGCCACACCCAAAGCGCGTGCCAGCACGCTGAAGTGGTCCATTGGGTAACGCAGCGGGATGTTGACGGCCCTGATCCGCGGTTTGCCGGAGAGCGTCTCCCGCAACCGTTTTGCGAGTTTTCCCCGGACACCAGGCACCGCAACGTACACGGTTTCTTGAACCAGCGTTACAAGCAAGTCCAAACCGCGCAGGAAGTCATCGAAAGACTGGCCCAGGAGCACGTCGCCACGCGGCCCCGCAAACGGCTCCAAGCGGGTTACGGCCACAATCGCGGCGTCGGCCGGTTGCGCCGGATCGGGAACTGCGTCGGTGTGGACATCGGACAGGAAGGGCCAGGCACCCAGGTCGACAAGTGCCTTCCGACGCGAATCCTGCGATCTGTCGTCCGTCTCGGTCGGCGGCACCTGCGGTGGTGCAACGGCAGGGCTTTCTATCGCGATGTGTCCCCGGTGAACGCGCAGCCGGATCGTCCCGTCACGGGGTGACAACAGCGGCACACCGAAGTGGGCGGAATCGATGGCCAACACGTCGCCACAACGCACCTTCTGGCCGTTCTTGACAAGCACCTGGTTGAACCGCAACCGCCGACTCCGCTGTGGCAGCAATAGCAACTCCGGTTCGGCCGGCACATCCACTCGACCCGCCGGACGCCCGGTCATCCTGATATTGTAACCACCACGAAGCTTGATCGTCATGGAATCAGTGTTTGATCTAGCGCTAACTCATTGGAAGGCGGGCTATCTGGCCGGCACGGCGGTCCAACGCCGAGTGAATCATAAGCCATTCGCCCACGTTTTCAAGGGTGACGATCCCCACCAACTGGCCGTCCCGAACGACCGGCAGTGTGGAGCAATCACCCTCTCGCATACGGATGAAGGTGTCTTCCAGCATTTCGGACTCATCGACCAAAGGACACTCGCTCTGCATGATATCTCCCACTCGGGCGTTGGTATTGCCCTCAGTCAAGGCAGCGATAGCATCCCTCCGTGTAAGTATCCCTACAATGCGTTCACCCGACACAACGGGAAAGTCCTGCTGACTACCCGCCAGCAGTTCACCCGTGGCCATGCCAAGTGTATCGTCTTCGCTTAGAGTACGGAAGCGAGTAATCATCGCGGCCCGAACCGGAACGCCCCGCAGCAGACCTCGCATTTGCGTCATCTGTGCCTCGCCCTGGGCGCCCAGATACACGAACAAGGCGATGAATACCAGTACCCAGTTGCCAATCAGAAATCCGGCGATCCCAAAGAGCACCGCCATTGCCTGGCCCACTGCAGCAGCAATTTTCGTGGCACGGACATAGTCGAGGCGGGTTGCAAGGACGGCGCGAAGCACCCTGCCTCCGTCCATTGGGAAGGCTGGCACCATGTTGAACCCTGCCAGAAGCACATTGGCTGCCAACAAATTGGCCAGGAGGCTGGTCTGCAAGAACTCAAGACTGGTGAAACGCTCCAGACCGTGAATCAGAACAATGGCTCCGAACAGCCCGGTGGCAATTACCACGTTGACTGCGGGGCCGGCCAGGGCAACCCACAACTCCTGGATGGGATCGGAAGGCATCCTCTCCAATCGGGCAACCCCTCCGATGGGTAGTAATGTGATGTCGCGAGTACGGATGCCAAAACGCTTCGCCGTCAATGCATGCCCGAGTTCGTGCAAGACAACACAGAAGAAGATGGCCGCCACCAGCAGGACGCCATTCAGCGCGGCAGCCACGCTGCCCCCTTGCGTGCCGTACGCGATGAGGATCCAGCCTATCAGAAACCAAAACGTCCAGTGGATATAGATGCCGATGCCTGACACGGCACCCACTTTGGTCGACCACTTCATCCTCGCAAAACTCCAAGTCCCAATGCTTCCCTTCCAGTGGCTCTTGCCGCCGGAACGCTACAGGCGAGCGGCAGAACCAACCTCGTAGCCGAGTCTCTCCGAGACTCGGTTTTCCGCGTCTCGAAGAGACGCCGCTACCGAAGGCCCGTTTTCGCCGCTCGCAATAATGAACTATACGTTGAAGCCAGACGAAATCCTATACCACTCTTCAGGAGGGCTTTCCCGGAGAGGTTGGGTTCTCGCGTCGATTTCGGGAACCAAAACGACCGGGCTATCGTCTGTGTTGAAAGGAGGATGCTTCTTTACGGGGACTTCCTCTGTTCTTGCAGCCCCGAGGCCAGAAGCCCCAACCGATTGTCCGTCCGACGAGCGAATCGGAGTTCAATCGTCGCATGCAGCAGAGAAACCCCCTCTCGCCAAACCCCGTGAATTCCGTTACCTTGCCACCTGAAAGCAGGAGTTCTTGTAGCCATGAAACGCCGAACTGCAATGCTCATCGTGCCGTTTATGCTCCTGGGTTACGTTGTTCTTCAAGGAGGGGCCGGCGAACCGCAGCCGCGGGCGGAACAGTGGAAAAAGGTGGCCGAAGCAGTAAGCAAGGGCCTGCCGAAATCGGCTATCGAGCACCTCAACCCGATTATCGAGGGGGCAATGAACGAGAAAGCCTATGCCGAGGCCATCCGGGCAATCGGTCAGAAAATCGCACTCGAGGGAGAAATCCAGGGCAACAAACCAGAAGAGAAGATCGTCCTGCTCCAAGCCGAAATCGCCAAAGCCCCGGCCGAGATGCAGCCGGTCATGCAGGCCATTCTGGCCAACTGGTACTGGCATTACTTCCAGCAGAACCGGTGGCGATTCATGCAACGCACGGCCACCGCCGAGCCGCCCGGCGATGATTTTACCACCTGGGACTTGCCTCGCATCTTCCGTGAAATCGACAAGCACTTCACTGCCGCATTGTCGGCCGAGAAGCTGCTGCGCGCAACACGGGTTGCCGAGTACGACGCCTTGCTCGAGAAAGGCACGATGCCCGACAGCTACCGGCCCACCCTCTACGACTTCGTGGCCGCCAACGCCCTGGAGTTCTACACCGCGGGTGAACAAGCCGGCGCCAAGCCGGAGGACGCGTTCGAGTTGTCGGCCACCGGGCCTGTCTTCGACCGGCTCGAGGAGTTTGTCGCCTGGAACGTGGAAGCAACCGATGCCGATTCGCCGGTTTTCAAGGCGGTGAGGCTCTACCAGGAGTTGCTCAAGTTTCATCGCGGCGCCAAGAACCAGGATGCGCTGATCGACTGGAACCTCGACCGGCTGCGGTTCGGCCACAACAAGGCATTCGGCGAGGAGAAGGCGGCCCGGTACAAGGCGGCGCTCGAGCGGTTCGTCGACCAGTGGGGCGACCATGAGATTTCGGCCCGGGCGCGCCATGCCTGGGCAACGGTGCTCCAGGGCGAAGGCGAGTTGGTCGAGGCACACAAGCTGGCCGAACAGGGCCGGCGGGCGTTTCCCGAAAGCCCCGGTGGTAAGCTCTGCTACAACCTGTTACAGCAGATCGAGGCCCGCTCGACTTCGATTTCGACCGAACGAGTATGGAACCAACCGTGGCCCGGCATCGAAGTCCGTTACCGTAACGTCGCGAAGGTATACTTCCGGCTGGTCCCCTGGGACTTCGAAAAGACCTTGGCGTCGCCGCCTTCACGGCATCCGGACCAACTCGGCCAGACCGAGCGAAAGGCTGTGCTAGCCGCGCGGCCGGCAATGGAGTGGTCGGCCGACTTGCCTGCAACCGACGACTACCAGGAACGCGTTGAGGAACTGTCGGCCCCCGACGATCTAAAACCCGGCTACTACTATCTTGTGGCCAGTCATGATCCTGCGTTCAGCGAAGCCGATAACGTGGTGTCGTACGCGGCTGTTTGGGTGAGCGATCTGGCATTGGTAGTGCGGACCCGGGGGGGGCAATCGATACTCGAAGGCTTCGTACTCGTTGCCGAAGACGGCGAACCGATCGAAGGTGCTGAAGTGCGCGCCTGGGTAAACCAGCGAGGAAACCAGGGACACGCGGCTCTGAAACCGGTGAAGACCGACAAGAATGGCTTCTTCCGCATCCCGGCCAGAAACCAGCACAATCACGTGCTCGTCGCGCAGCACGGCAACCAGCAGGTTGCCACCGCCGGCGGCTATTCAGTGGTTGAGCATGACCGGACGGCGAAGCCCTTTGAACGTACCGTCTTCTTCACCGACCGGTCCATCTACCGCCCGGGCCAAACGATCCACTACAAGGGCATCGCCGTTGAGGTCGACCAGAACCGCGACAGCTACAAGACCATCGCCGGAAGGTCGATCACGGTAGTCTTCATGGACGTCAACGGGAAGGAAATCGAACGGCATAGCACGAAAACGAATGATTATGGCTCCTTCAGCGGCAGCTTCACGGCGCCGCGCGACCGGCTGATGGGCCGCATGTCGATCCGGGTGGACGGCGCCCCAGGCGGACAGACGGCCGTCACGGTCGAGGAGTACAAGCGGCCGACCTTCCAGGTGGCGCTCGACGCCCCGAAGACGGCGCCGAAGCTGAACGATACGGTCAGCCTTTCCGGCACGGCGACGGCCTATACCGGCGCGGCCACCGACGGCGCTCAAGTCCGCTGGCGGGTGGTTCGGCAGGTGCAATTCCCAAGCTGGTGGTACTGGCGCCGGTGGTGGATGCCTCCGACGCATCAGCAGAGCCAGGAAATCGCCCGCGGAACCGCAACCACCGACGCCGGTGGCCGGTTCCCCATCGAGTTCGTCGCCCGGCCCGACCCATCGGTGGCCGAGAAGGACGATCCGACGTTCCAGTACACGGTGTACGCCGACGTGACCGATCTGGCCGGCGAGACCCGCTCGGCCCAGCGAGTGGTCAACGTGGGTTACACGGCGCTGAGAGCATCGCTGTCGGCGGCAAGCTGGCTGGCCGAGGGCAAGCCGGTCGAAGTGTCGATCCGCACAACCACGCTTGACGGTGAGGGCCAGCAGGCCGAGGGTTCGCTGAAGATTCACAGCCTTAAGGCACCGGAGAAAGTGCATCGTGCGCCGCTCGCGGCACGCCACCGAATGCCGGTTCCTCGCCGAGGCCGGGAGCCTGCGGCCGAGCCCGAACCCGATCTGTCCGATCCCAACACCTGGCCCCTGGGCGAGGTGGTTGCCGAGCGAGGCTTCACGACTGACCTGGCCGGCAATGTCGCGTACCCCTTTGAACTGAAAGCGGGTGTGTACCGGGCCGTACTCGAAACGCAGGACCGCTTCGGGAAGACCGTGACCGCGGAACTGCCGCTGCGGATACTTGCCCCGGAGGCCGCGCAACTGGCAATCAAGGTGCCGCACTTATTCGACGCGCCCTCCTGGTCCGTCGAGCCGGGCGAGGAGTTCACGGCCTTGTGGGGCAGCGGTTATGAGAAGGCCCGCGCGTTCGTCGAACTCGAACACCGTGGAAAACTCCTGCAAAGCTACTGGACCCCTTCCGGACGTACGCAGGCGGCCGTTTCGCAGAAGGTGACCGAGGCCATGCGCGGCGGATTCACGGTGCGCGTGACCATGGTCCGCGAGAACCGGGCCTACCTGCACCAGCAGCGGGTGAACGTGCCGTGGAGCAACAAGGACCTGAAGATCGCCTGGGAGCGGTTTGTGTCGAAACTGGAACCGGGGCAGAAGGAAACGTGGACGGCCGTCATCACGGGTCCCGACGCGAAAAAGGCCGTGGCCGAGATGGTTGCAGCCCTCTACGATCAGTCGCTCGACGCGTTCTTGCCACACTACTGGACGAACGGCTTCGGCGTGTTCCGGCAGGATTCGTCGAACCTCAGTTCCAACTTCGAGAACGCGCTGGTCGGTTTGCGGCATATCCTTGGCGGCTGGCGCATTGATTCGAAACCCGTCCAAATCAGCTACCGCTCCTTCCCGCAGGAGGTAATTGGCAACCTGTGGGGATACATGGCGTTCGGCGGCCAGAATCGCCGGGCAGTCTTGCGCGGGGCTGGTGGGATGGCCCCGCCGGCCCCCGGGATGATGATGGAAAAGGCCGCTGCCGGCCGGATGCTGCAAGACGCCGACCGGAACGCGGCGGCTGCTGACGCGGCGCCGACCAACGGCTTGGCACGCCAGCGAGCCGCAGCGGAGCCGGAGGCGAAGCAACGCAAGAAGACCGACGGCGACGAAGGTGCCCCGGCGACGCCTCCGACGCCGGAACTCGACCAGGTTGCGGCCCGGGCGAACCTCAACGAGACCGCCTTCTTCTTCCCGCACATGGTTTCCAACTCGGACGGAGAAGTGCGGTTGGAGTTTACCATGCCCGAGGCGCTCACCCAGTGGAAGTTCCTCGGCTTCGCCCACGACGCCGAACTGCGCGCCGGTCTGCTGACCGACAGTGTCGTAACGGCCAAGGACCTGATGGTGCAGCCGAATCCCCCGCGCTTCCTGCGCGAGGGCGACGTGCTGGAGTTCACCGTACGCGTGACGAACCAGTCGGCCGCCCGCCAGACGGGTACCGTGCGATTGACGTTCTCGAACGTGAACTCCGGCGCCAGCGTCGACGCGGCGCTGGGTAATACGCAAACCGACCAGGCCTTCGACGTGCCGTCGAAGGAATCGAGAACCTACTCGTGGCGGCTCACCGTGCCCGATGCGTCCGGCATTATCGTATACAAGGCGGTTGGTTCGACAGGCAGGCTATCCGACGGTGAGGAAGGCTATCTGCCCATCCTCTCGCGGCGGATCATGGTGACCGAGTCGCTGCCGCTGCCCATCCGCGGCCCGGATACGAAGCGTTTCGAGTTCCCGAAGCTGCTCGAATCGGGCAAGTCCGACACGCTTCAGAGCAAGACGCTCACCGTGCAGATGGTGTCCAACCCGTCGTGGTACGCGGTCATGGCGCTCCCGTACCTGATGGAGTTCCCCCACGAGTGCAGCGAACAGGTGTTCAACCGGCTGTACGCCAATGCGTTGGCGCGGCACATTGCCAATTCCGACGCGAGAATCCGGCGGGTATTCGACCAGTGGAAAGGTACGCCCGCACTGGACAGCCCACTGGAAAAGAACCAAGACCTCAAGGCCGTTGTCCTTGAAGAAACGCCCTGGGTGCGCCAGGCCGAGGCCGAAAGCCAGGCCCGGCGGAACGTGGGCATCCTGTTCGACGACAACCGGCTGAACGAGGAGACCCGCCGATTGCTTGCGAAGCTGACCGAAATGCAGTTGGGCGACGGGGCGTGGCCGTGGTTCCCCGGTGGGCGGCCGAACGACTACATCACGCTGTACATCACCACCGGTTTCGGGCGGCTGCGCCACCTGGGCGTCGATATCGGTGTTGACCCCGCCGTCAAGTCGCTCGGAAGGCTCGACGCATGGATCGACGAAATCTACCGGGACATCCTCAAGCATGGGCATGCCGACAAGAACAACCTGTCGCCCACGATCGCACTGTATCTCTACGGTCGCAGCTTCTTCCTGGAAGACCAGGCGATCGACGTGAAGCACCGCGAGGCAGTCGATTACTTCCTCAGCCAAGCGCGGAAGCATTGGCTCGCACTGGCCAACCGCCAGTCGCAGGCCCACCTGGCCGTCGCCCTGAAACGGTTCGGCGACAGGGACACCGCGCAAGGCATCATGCGGTCCATTAAGGAGCGCTCCGTCACCGACGAAGAGATGGGCATGTTCTGGCGCGACACGGAGTTGTCCTGGTGGTGGTACCGGGCGCCCATCGAGACGCAGGCGATGATGATCGAGGCGTTCGACGAGGTGATGGGCGATGCCGAGGCCGTCGAGGACTGCAAGGTGTGGCTCTTGAAGCAGAAGCAAACCCGGGACTGGAAGACCACCAAGGCCACCGCCGACGCTGTGTACGGCCTGCTGCTGCGCGGTACCAACCTGCTGGCTTCCCAGAAACTGGTCGAGGTGACCCTGGCCGATCAACTCATCGAGCCGGAGAACGTTGAAGCTGGCACGGGCTTCTACGAAAAACGGTTCACCGGCAGGGAGATCAAGCCCGAAATGGGGCAGGTAACCGTCAAGAAGGTCGATGAGGGCGTTGCCTGGGGCAGTGTCCACTGGCAGTACCTTGAAGACGTCGGCAAGATCACGCCGCATGAAGGCACGCCCCTGAAGCTCGAAAAGACCTTGTTCACCAAGGAGCACACCGCCCGCGGTCCGGTGCTCAAGCCGGTGGACGGGCCTGTGGCCGTGGGCGACGAACTCGTCGTGCGCATCGTGTTGCGGACCGACCGCGACATGGAGTACGTCCACATGAAGGACCACCGCGGCAGCGGCACCGAGCCGCTGACCGTACTGTCGCGGTACAAACACCAGGACGGGCTGTACTACTACGAGTCCACCCGCGACACGGCCAGCCACTTCTTCATCGACTACCTGCCCAAGGGCACCTACGTATTCGAATACTCGGTGCGCGTGCAGCATCGGGGTCAGTACCAGACGGGCATGGCGCAGATTCAGTGCATGTACGCCCCGGAGTTCAACAGCCACTCGGAGAGCCTGGCGCTGGAAGTCCGGTAGGCTCGCAGCAACCGCATTTGATGTGTTTGGGGCCTTGGGGTACAATGGCCACATGGGTCGGCGGTGGCGACTAGGTGGTGACGATGGGATTCGATATTCTCAGCGAAATTCGCGACATCGAGACCATTGCCGTAGGTCGAGGGGTGTACATCAAGCGGCATCTCGACCGCACTTACGGAAAAGCCCGTTGGCGGAAGATGAAGGGTTTCGCTACCGTGCGGCTTGCGGACGGTACAATCGGCCAAGCTGAGATACACTGGTTTGAAGCGCATGGCATCGGTCGAAAGGACTTCAAAATCAAGAAGGTGATCCGATGAGCAGTTTTGTAATTTGCATCAACAACGGCAGCAATCCAGCAAGCCTTATCGTCGGCAAGGTCTACCGCAGACTGCCAGATGCAGAGGCGGAATCGCACAATATGTTCCGCGTTGTTGATGAAGACAGGTCAACATCTGACGGCTATCTGTATCCGGCGTCCATGTTTGCACCTATTGAGCTGCCCAAGACGGCCGAGCAGGCCCTGTTGGCAGCGGGCGCCTGAATGCGCTCGAGAGCCGTCTGGAAATGGGTCGGGCAGTAACGGCACTTCAGGCAATCGTAACGCGAAGTGCAACGATGGCCCCAAGGAATCCCACAACCCCCTCCCAGGTGGGGTAACTGGCGGCTCTTGACACGAACCGATCTCCGCGGTACGCTTAAATGTTTCCGCGTCATGCTCCGTCGAAAGCCTCCCATGGCCACCCCGAGAACTTCCATGCCTGCTGTTGCCACTGTCCCGCGCTGCGGTGTGGGTCCGATTGTGGGCATTGTGATAATTACGGAGGTTCGGCCCTAGGGCTTTCGACCGGCATGTGCCCGAGCAAACCAAGCCCTAAGGCCGAAACCGGCCTGAGGGCTTTTTTTGTTGTACAACCGAAGGTATCTGATGACGACTATGCGAGCAATTGAGGTTTACGACACGACGCTTCGTGACGGTGCCCAGGCGGAGGGGGTTGACTTTGCCGTTCAGGACAAGCTCCTGCTCACCCAGCGGCTCGACGAACTCGGGTTCGATTACGTCGAGGGCGGCTATCCCGCGTCGAATGAAAAGGATGCCGAGTTCTTTCGCCGGGTGCGCGATCTGGAACTGAAGCACGTCCGGGTTTGCGCGTTCGGCATGACGCGGCGCAAAGGCGTGAAGGCGAGCGACGACGCCGGCTTGCGGGCGTTGCTCGATTCCGGCGCCTCGACGGTCACCCTTGTCGGAAAGGCCTCGGCGTTCCAGGTCGAGGAAGTGCTACGGACCTCGCTGGACGAGAATCTGGCCATGATCACCGAAAGCGTGGCCCTGCTGGTCGAAGCCGGGCGCGAAGTAATCTTCGACGCTGAACACTTCTTCGACGGCTACAAAGCGAACGCCGGATATGCCCTTCGGGCCGCCCGGGCGGCCGCCGAAGCGGGCGCGCGCCTGATCGTTCTGTGCGATACCAACGGCGGCAGCATGCCCGAGGAGATCGCGGAAATCACCCGCACCGCCGCCCGGCAACTCTCCAAGCCTGTCGGCATCCATACGCACAACGACTGCGACCTGGCGGTGGCAAACGCCCTTGCCGCGGTCGACGCCGGCGCGGTCCAGGTGCAAGGTACCATCAACGGGTTCGGCGAGCGATGCGGCAACGCCGACCTGATTTCGATCGTTGCCAACCTGTCTGTCAAGAAGCGGGGCTACGACGTACTGCCATCCGAATCGCTGCGGCACCTGACGGAACTGTCGCGTTTCGTGTACGAAATGGTCAACATGAACTTCGACATGCACCAGCCGTTTGTGGGGAAGAGCGCATTCGCCCACAAGGGCGGCATGCACGTCAGCGCCGTCGCCCGAAATACGGCCAGCTACGAACATATCGCTCCGGAACTGGTCGGAAACGAACGCCGTGTCTTGTTGAGCGAGCTTTCGGGCCGCGCCAACATTAAAGCCCTCACCCGCCGCCTGCCCGAAAACACCGATAATGTCCTGATGGACTTGATTCTCCGCCGGGTTGTGGAAATGGAGAGCGCCGGCTACCAGTTCGAGGCGGCGGACGGGTCGTTCGATCTGCTGGTGCGCAAGTGCCGGCGTGAATTCCAGCCGCATTTTCAAACACTTCATTACCACGTCAATGTCGATAACAAGTCTGGCGGCGACGTTACCGCCGAGGCGATCGTAAAGATCCGGGTGGATGGGCAGGTCCGGTTCGAGGCTGCCGAGGGCCACGGCCCCATCAACGCCCTGGACGCCGCCCTGCGGAAAGCACTGAACGGCCGTTTCCCTGCGCTGAACGAGTTGCACCTGGTCGATTACAAGGTGCGGGTAATCAACTCCGAGGCGGCGACTGCCGCGGGGGTGCGCGTGGTGATTGAGAGCCAGGACCGCGAAGAAGTGTGGGGCACGGTCGGCGTCAGCGAGAACATTATCGAGGCCAGTTGGATTGCCCTGCTCGACAGCTATGAGTATAAACTGTACAAAAGCGAGGTTTGAGTTTCACCAGTCGAGGGGACTGTCCCAGTTTTCGCGGCACAGAGGGCAGTGAACCAGTCAAACAACCATTCCGCCGCGAAAACGGGACTGTCCCTATGCCGTTGCGCTTTTTGGCGTCACGGGGCTGTTTGCAAGCAGTGGTAGCACGAAAAACTGATCTTGAGATAGCAAAAAGGACTCCATATCTTGGCTGACTGCACTTTCTGAAAAATGAGACTTGCTAAGCGGCCAAGGCCATGAGGCTTCTGGCCAGTTGGATTATTTTCCGCGGCAACTGCCGGGCGGCTGTA
>JAVEUP010000397.1:0-3156 GCA_034005525.1 Thermoguttaceae bacterium
CCGCACCGCTGGCAGCGAACGGAATGGTTCAGCCGCTCTTCGGGCACTCGATACGACTGCCGACATTCCGGACATCGGACGGCTACTTGCACGATCCTGTTCCCCCTCTACAAAACGAAATGCGGCCCGGAGCGCCGGCCGCCGCTCGCGACACGCTACCCAGCGAGCCCATTCAGTCTAATCCCCGGGAGTGCGGCTCGCCAGCCACCCTCCTGTATCGGTAGCTCCGATAACAGGGCAATCGTTGACACGGTCGAGGTCAGCGCTCGAACCGAGGATGGGAATGCGTCCTAAGCCTTTGGGCATGCGAAACAGAGGACAACACTGCAAGGTCTCCAAGCGTTGCTGCATCAAGATGTCCTCTCACGGTAGGCCCAAAACCGCGGGGCGTTCCCGAGACCCGCGAACAACTGCCGGCGTGGCTTACTGAAAGCGGGCCACCGGGAACTTGAAGAGTACGGTTCCCGCGTGTTATAGTAAATACGCTTACCGTTCTGTTGGGGTACTCGGCGTCCTTCAGCCCCGTGAACGACTACTTTTTTGCCAACGGTGGCTTTCATTTCGCGGATCCGCGTTTGGAGACGGTATCATGTTACGGGTACTTGCTGTTGCGGTGATTGTGGCCTTCTTGTTCGGCAGTTTCGCGACGGCGCAGGATGCGCTGCCCGACCCACCCCCGCCCGCGGCTGAAGCGGCCTCCGGGGCCGAAACACCGGCCGCCAAGCCGGCTGCGGAGGTGGAGGGCGCGGTCGAAGGCCCCAGCGAGCGGCCGATTCACCAGGAACACGTCATCTACTTGCCGTTCGAGAATCTGCGTGGGGCGCTGGCCGACGAGGATTCGTCGATCGTGTTGCCTTACGCCCAGTTCCTGAAGATGTGGAACCGGCTGATCCAGCCCGAACCGCCGCCCGCGGGGCCGCCGGTCGACGGCGTTATCACGCGGGCCGACTACGTGGCAACGGTCCGGGGCGATCTGGTCCATCTGGAGGCTACGTTGGCGGTGGAGGTGCTCGGCGCCGACTGGGCACGGCTGCCGGTCCGATTCGGCGACGCCGCCGTCGGCGCGGCACGCGCCGAGGACGAGAACGTCTTGCTCCGAGGCGTCGGCGACGGGCAGTATGAATTGCTGGTCCGCGGGCAAGGCAAACATGAGATCGGGCTGAGCCTGGTGGTCGGCGTGAAATCGGCCGCCGAGGGACGGAGTTTCACGGTGCAATGCCCCGCGGTGGGAGTCAGCAACCTGGAACTGGAAATCCCCGAGCCGGATTTGGCCGTCCAAGTCGTACCGCGGCGCACCTCGCAGCGGCTGGAAGGCCCCGAGGACGCTACGCGAATTCGAGTCGTCCTGGGCGCTGCGGAGCAGTTCACGGTCAGTTGGCAACCGCAGGCAGGCGCTGCCGATCAGTTGGCGGGGCTGGCGAACGTCGCCAGCACGATCGCGGTCGACATTGGCGACGGCGTTGTCCACACGCACGCCGTCCTGGAATACCAGATCCTGCGCGGCGCGCTCGACGAACTGCTGGTCGAGGCGCCGTCCGATCAGCGGGTGCTCGACGTCCAGGCGCCGGGGCTGCGCGACTGGCAGGCTGAAACGACCGGCGACCGCCAGCAGGTCAGGGTGCGGTTGCACGCCCCGGCCACGGGCTCGGTTCGCCTGGAATTGCACACCGAGTCGCCGCTGGCCGAGGAGGCGCTTGCCGTCGGACGCGTCCATGCGGTCGGGGTGGCGCGCGAAAGCGGCATTTTGGCCGTTCGTAGCGGCGAAGACGTGGGCCTGGAATTCGCGGTGCGCGAGTCGCTCACCCGCGTCGATGCCGCCGACGTGCCCGAGCCGCTGCGGCGGCCGCGCACGACGTTCTATAAGTTCTTCACGCCCGACTATCAGCTCTCGGTGGTCGCCTCGCCGCTCGAGCCGCGGGTGGTGGTGGACAGTCACCTGGCCGTACTGCTGGATAAGACGCGCGTTACCGTCCGGGGCGAGTTCCACTGCCAGGTGACGCGTTCGGGCGTCTTCTCGCTGGCGTTCCGCCTGCCGCCCGGCCTTCAAGTCGATGAGGTCCGTGCCGATCAGATGGAACGGTTCGAGGTCGCCGCCGATGACGACTCGCAGCGGCTGACCGTGTACTTCACCGGCCGGCTGCTGGGCGACGTGGCGGTGAGCATTGCCGCAAGCAGCACGCGCGACCGGGCCGCCGGCGAGATGGACCTGCCGCTGCCGGAACCGCTGAGCGTCACGCGCGAAGAAGGGCTGGTGGCGGTCATTGCTCCGGAATCGCTGGAGGTGAAGACCGACCCGGGCCGGTTGCAGGCCGCCTGGGCCGCCACGCCGGCCGAGTTGGCCGCCCGCGGCTTCGAGCCGCAAGTTCCCGGCGGCTCCACGCTGGCCGCGGCGTTCGCGTTCGGCACCCGGCCGGTGCGCGTCGTGCAGACGGTTACCGAGCGGCCGCGGCGCATTGTGGCCGCCGTCGGAACGCTGGCGAACGTTCGGGAAGACGTTGTGCACGTGACCACCACGCTGCGCTGCGAGGTTCAGTTTGCCGGCGCCAATACCTTCCGCCTGGCCGTTCCGGCCGCCGTGTCCGACCGTTTGCAGATCGAGGGGGAGGGCATCAAGGAACGGCGCCGGGCCGACGAGGCGGGCGAAGACGGCACGGTCGAGTGGACCATCGTGTTGCATTCCGAGGCGCTGGGCGACGTCGTTTATACGGCCACGTACGACTGGCCCATGCCGGCGGCCCACCACGGCACGCCGTTCGAGTTGGAACCGATCCGGGCCCTCGACGCCGACCGCGAGACGGGCGAAATTGCCGTGCTTAAGGATCGGGCCCTGTCGATCGAAGCGGCGCCGGCCGGCCTGGAGGAGATGGATCCGCGGGAACTGTCGCAGCCGCTCGGCGCGCTTCGGCCGCACTTGGCCTACCGCTATTACCGGCACCCGGCCCGGCTGTCGCTGCGCGTTACGAAGCATGAATTGCAGGAGGTGGTCCGGACGGTTGTCGACCGCGCGTACGTCGAGGCCGTCGTAACGAAGGACGGCCCGGTGACCATGCGCGCCCGGTACCAACTCAAGTCGAGCGAGCGGCAGCGGCTGGCAATCACCCTGCCCGACCCGCGCATCTTGGGCATCACCGTGGCCGGGCAGACCGTGCCGCCGGA
>JAVEUP010000398.1:0-3154 GCA_034005525.1 Thermoguttaceae bacterium
ACCAGCACGCCGGTGCCGCTGAGCGCGCCGCTGTAACTGCCACTGGACGTCTGGTCGAAGACGACCGTGGCGTTGTTGAGGATGCTGCCGCGCAGGCTGCCGGTATCGCCGCGAAGGACTCCCCCTGTGACGGTTGTGCCGCCGCTGTAACTGTTGTTGCCGGTGAGCGTGAGTGTTCCGGGCCCGGCTTGAGTCAAGGTGCCATTGCCGGAGATGGCCCCGGTGATGACTAGTTCGCCGGTTCGATTGACCACAAGGGCTGCGTTGTTCGTCACGTTGACATCGCCCAATGTACCGTTTTCACCGCCTTCGCCCACCTGCAACGTGCCCTGGCTGATGACGATGGGTTTCGAATCATACGAGATATTGGCGAACACGAGCGTTCCGGGACCGGCTTTGGTGATGGGGCTACTGGCTCCGGTGATGGCCCCGCGGAAGGTAGTCGTGTCATTGTTGACAATGATGGTCTTCGCACCGCCACCCGGATCGAGCTGGCCGGTGAAGATCAGGTCGCCCGTCTCGTCCGATCCGAGCGTTACATCGGTCGCCAGGTTCACTCGACTGGTAATGGTAACGCTGCGCTCATCGGCCGAGCGGAAGGTGATGGCTTGCCCTCCGTCGCGACGGAAATCAAGATAAGAGCCGCCGCTGGTGCTAATCGTTGCGTCGGCGTCGACTGCCAGTTCACCCGCTGCCAATTCCAGTTGTCGCAGGGTGAAGGTCTCAGGGCCGAGCAGGAGCGTGCCGGAGCCGGTTTTCGTCAGATCGTTACCCGCCCCCGCGATTGCGCCGAGCACAGTGAGAGTGGTATTGCCATCCACCTCGACGGTGCCGCCTTGGCTCCCGATGGAAATACCACGATTCGAATGGAGTTCCACCGAATCGCCGTGGTTCTTGAGTGTGCCGCCGTTAAGCGTCACGTTGTCGGCCAGGAACGAGCCCGGCACGGCGCCGAGGGAACCATCGGCCTTGATGGCCAGCGTGCCGTTTTCCACGGTAGTGCCGCCCTGGTAGGTGTTGTCGCCGGTGAGCACCAGTGTGCCGCTGCCGATTGTGGTTAGGGTGCCGGTCCCCGAGATGGCTCCACTGAAGGTCACACTGCCGCTGCGGTCGACGACAATCGCCGAATTGTTTTCGACCGCCACATTTCCCAGGGTGCCGACGTTGCCGCCGTCGCCGATCTGGAGCGTGCCTTCATTGATAATCAATGGCTTGCTGATCGACGTATTCACGAATACGAGCGTTCCGGAGCCTTGCTTGGTGATGGCGGCACCACTTCCGGTGACGCGGCCATAGAAAGCGGTCGTCTCGTTGTTGATGGTTACCACCTTCGCGGCCCCGCCGCCTCGAAGCTCGCCGTGAAACACGAGGTCGCCGGTATCGGTGGAGCCGAGCGCCACATTGCTCGACAGATTGATCAGAATGGGGTCGTCGGGGGTGCCAACCGTCAGGGGGTTCGAATCGGCCGAGCGGAACGTGATATCGCCTCCGGAGCGGCGGAAGTCGATCTCTTGGCTCACATTCAGCGTGACACCGCTGTCGACTGCCAATACGCCCGTCGCCAATTCGATTTCGTGCAAAGTGACTTCACCAGCCAGCGTAAGCGTTCCCATGCCGCGCTTGTACATAATCTGGCCGGCACCGTCGATGCCTCCGCTCAGAGTCACGTTGCCGGTGTCAATCTGCGCCGTCAGATCGCTCGCGAGTTCGACACGGCTGCTGATCGTACTGGACGCCACGCGACCGTTGTAAAGGACCGGCCCAACATTTCCATCGGCCTCGAACCGGAGCGGGTTGCCGCTGACACTGACGCCGTCGCCGACACCGGTAACGTTCAGTCGATTCAACACGAACGGATCGGCTGCGTCCTGAACCGACGCGATGTGCTCCGTGTTCCCGAGCGTGATGGTTGTCGTGCTGTCGCTTGGCGGAGCGCTGCCCGTGGCCCAGTTCGCGGCCGTGCTCCAATGGTTGTCCGCACCTACGCCAATCCAGTAACCTTCGCCGGGCGACTCAATGAGAATGTTGTCAAACTCGATCGATGAGCCGCTGGAGGGCGAGTATACATAGATGCGGAACACGACGTCGTCGGTGACGTTACTGAACATCGGGTCGATCAGGGGGACCGAGTAATGCGTGAACGTGTTCCGGGCCGTCGGGATGTCGTCGGAGACCAGCATGGTCCAGGTCGCGAAGCCGTCCACACTGCTGGCCAGCCCGAAGCCGCGCGGCTCCGTCGAGCCGCCCCGTGCCGCATCGAACGACAGTACGGTGCCATGGAGCACGCTGGAGTAGGCCGGATCGGAAATCTCAACTCCAAAATCGAAGTACACACCCTTGTCGATCGCGTCGCCCACCGTTTCGCGGGCGGCAATACTAAGGATCCGCAGAACCGGGTCGGTGGGATAGTCCCACTCGTCTGTGATTTCGAGCGTCAAGCCGCCCGCCGCGCCGACGGGAAGACCGTTAATGCCGGGACTGTAGACCGTAGGATTCAAATCTTCAAACGTGTACCCGATGACCTTGCTTTCGGCCCGGTATGCAGGGATCAGCGCAAAGCACATGACAAGCCACAAGCTGAACGGACGAAGCCAGCGGTACGATGGTTTCATGATGGGACCTCCGGTAGATAACGAGTAAGCGTAGAGTGTCGCGTCATTGGTTTCGCAAAAGTGCTCCAAAGTCGAGCGTCCGGCTACCTCCGCCGCCGGTACATCAGCAGGACCAAAGCGGCTATCGCCATAAAAAGCGTTCCCGGTTCCGGGATGAAGCTGACGGCCAGCCCGCCGGCCATTTGGGTCACGGTGAAGTGGCCCTGTCCCGTGCCATTGCTGAATCCACTGGCGTTGACGACAAACAAACTCGGATGGAAGTAGTCGTCGACCAGTTCGTCGTAGGTGACAAACACCCAATCGTACGGGACGGTTGGATTGAAGTTCATTATCTCACCGGGTGACGTGCCGTCGAGCGAGACGACATGTATCTCGAAAGGATCGGCCGCACTCAAGCCGGTCAGGTCGAGTTTGCCCGTGCCGGCGCCGTCGTCGATCGTGATCAGGTCCCAGCCCAGCCCGTCGAGCCCGCCGCCGGCAATGCCCGCCGTGTCGTTAATCTCAAATTGGAACATTCCACCGGGATTCCAGCTTGCGCCCCC
>JAVEUP010000037.1:0-50471 GCA_034005525.1 Thermoguttaceae bacterium
CGGATCGACCGCGTGGGTGCGGGTGCGGTAGACCTGCCCCCGGTCGTCGTAGAACGTCTCCTCGCGGGCGAGGAGCACGTCGTCCGGGTCGACCGTGCCGTCCTCGGGATAATGGCCGTCGCCGTCGGCGTCGTGGTGCCGTTCGACCATGATCGGCCGGTCGAGGTTGTCGTAGTAGTTCTTCGTGTACGTCTGCCGGCCCTGGTCGTCGAGGTCGGGAATGACGTACTCCTGCCGCCCGCGCCAGTCGTAGCGGAAGCTGGTCGTGCGGACGGTTTCGGCGTCGACGTGCTGGATGGACGAGGTGAGCTTGCCGCTGCCGCAGGTGCTGCATCCTCCGCAGCCCCCGCAGTCCACGCCAGTATCGTAGATCGACTCGCTTACGAGCACCATGTTGTTGCCCGCGGCGCCGCCGCCGGTCGGGTCGGCGTCGGTCGCGCCGGTATCGTCGGTGCCCACATAGGTGGCCGCCTGCTGGCCCTGGGCGTTGAAGACCGATCGGGTGATCGTGCCGCCCGGGCTGGTGACCTTGTGCTGCCGGCCGGCCGCGTCGTAGTCGTACTCGGTCTGGTCGTAATGGTCGGTGGTCGCGTGGGTGCAGGGGTCGGGGATATCGTGGAACACGCGGGTATGCCGGAGCCTGCCCTGGACGTCGTACGAGTTGACCGTCCAGCTCACGTAGGACGATTGGGGGAACTCGTTCGAGGGGCAGAGCCGGCCTTGCGTCGAACCGCGGACCGCCCGGATCGTCTCGAGCGTGCGCCCGGAGGCGTCCGACTTGGTGATCGACACCGGGTTCACCAGCGTGTAGCTATACTGGGGGCCGGTGCCGGTGGCGTAACCGCTGGCCGACCAGACCTCGTGGTCGGCGTCCTTGTAGACGGTCCAGGAGGCGGTGCGGACCGTCTGGCCGTTGACCTCGTGCGGCGGGCCGAGCGCCTGGACGGTGCGGCCCTGGTCGTCGATTTCGTAGTCGGTCGCCAGGTGCAGGCCGCCGCCGGCGGGCGTGGCCCAGCCGTCGGGCAGTTCCGCGATGCTGCAATCGGCAGGCGTAATGATCCGGCTATCGTCGACGTCTTCGATCGTGCGGATCAGGGCCCCGGTCACCAAGTCGTACTCGTGGTAGGTGATGTAGCCCCGTTCGTCCTTCAGCCAGACCAGGTTGCCGTACAGGTCGAACCGTTCGGTGCGCGTGGCGGACGCGCCGGAGCCGTTCTGCTGGACCGCCACGCCGGGCAGCGTGGTGGTGCGCTCGAGCATCTGGGCCGTATCGGCGTGCCAGAGGTAGTCGTAGCTGGTCTCGATGGCCCCCGTGCCGTTGGTGTTGGCGTAGACCGTTTCCCGGGCGATCGGGTAGATGGTGACGGTATGCCCGTCGGAGGTGAAGGTATGCTCGGTGTAGGCGTACTCGCGCAGCTTGATGGGTGTTCCCGCGCCGCCCCGTTGGATCTTATCGCACGCCTTGTACCCCTCGACCGCGCCGTTGGGCAGGTCGGTGGTGGGGTAGTATTCGTACACGTGGATCAGGCCGACGTTCTGCACGCCGCCGTCGCTCTTGTACTGGACGGCAAGGTTGGCGCTCGCGTCGTTGTAGCTATCGACGGCCGAAGCGGTGGCGTGCAGCGTGAGGTTGCCCGCGGCGTCGTACTGCCGGTACTCGATGGCGTGCTCGCCGCCGGCGATCCGGTCGGTGAGCATGACCTGGTTCATGTAGTTCTTGTGGGTAACCAGTTGCGTCCCATCGGGCCGGGTTTCGGTCGTCTTCTTCTTCCAGTGGTTACGATCGTCGTCGAAACCGCTTTCGACGTACGTATACGACGTCTCCTGGGCGCCGCCGCCGGTAATCAGCTTCGAAATCCGGCCTTCGCCGTCGTACTCGAAATACCGATCGGCGTAGGTCTTGGCCGTGGCGTCGCTGATGGTAAGCGGGTTATGCCCGGCGGCCGCCAGGTCGCGGCAGGCCTGGGGGTCGAGCACGTACTTCAGCCCGTGCTCCGTTCCGCCGGGCTCGCCGCCGGTGTAGTGGCCGTAGACGTAGGTGTCGCCGTCCTGCCAGGTGTCGCCGTCGGGGGTCTGGAATCCGGCCATTCTCAGGCTGCCGTCGCGGTAGTCGTAGCAAATGCGGCGCCGGTCGCTTGCCTTGCCGCCGACCGTGCGGCGCAGCGTGGCATACTGGAGCCGCTCGTGGCCGTTGTCGTCGGAGTACGAGTACTCGTACGACTCGGCAACGGTGTTTCCTTCGGCGGTGGTATAGGTCGTGGAGATACCAAGGATGTGGCCCGTTTCGGTATAGCCGGTGACGGTGGTCGTCAGGCCGCCGGGCGAAGTGTACGACGCGAATCGCCCCTTGGCGACCGTGCCGGGCGCGAAGCCGAGGAACGTCCACCTGCCGCCGTCCGGACTCGTGAGGATGAAGCCGTTGGCGGCGTAGGTCAGCTTGTGTTTCCCTTGGCGGGCGGCGTAGGCATCGCCCACGACGTCGAACCACAAGGGTGTGCCCGGTGGCATGACGACCACCACGGGCCGGTTCGTCGGCCCCACGTCGAGGTCGGTCACGTACGGCCAGGCCGAATTGAGCCAGTTGTAGCCGGCGCCGAAATCGTAGCTGGTTTTCGCCAGCAAGGGGTCGCTTTGGGTGGCGTAGATGTTAGGCGCGTAGTGGAGATGATGGCCGAACGAACTGAAGCCGGGCCCGCCGACGGGCGCGCCGCAGTCGCACGGTCCGCAGTCGGGAACGACACAAATGCACTTGTTCGGTTGCACGGTGGATGACGTTTCACATGCCATGATGGTTTTTCTTACTCAATAGGTTGACGTTGGTTTTCACGGACCTTGGCGCGACCGAAGTCGCAGGCTGAAGGAACGCTTCCGGGAGATCACGAATTGTGGCCGCAACGCTTGCGGGCCGAGCGCTGCCCGGCATAGCTCCGCTCGACTTCTCTGTCCGAGTCTGAGGAACGCCCGCCGATTACGGGAGCTTTGGCAGCACCTAGGTAGACGGTTACCCTTTGCGCCGCGTTGGGTGGCCTTGCCTGCCCGGCGCCGCCTCGCAACACAAACGGAGCCTTGTCTCCGTCGGATGAGAATCGCGAGGTTTCCCCCACCACGAACGTGTCTTGATGGCGGGTGAATCTGTGCGGCCAGAGCACGTCGGCGGAAAAGCAGCTATACGGCACCTTGTTTCCCGGAACGTGAAACCCGTCCAGGTACGCATGGACCTCGGGCCAGCCGGCCCAATGGGGCGAGGCTGCCAGGATGTCATTGTTGTAGAAGATGCCCCGCATGGTAATGAACATGCAATCGCCCGAGAGGCCGTATTCGCGTTCGATCGCTTCGACGCCGACGAGCGGGACACAGTCGATATCGAAGTACCACCCGCCGTGGCTCTCCAGCAGGCTCCAACGGATCAGATCGGCCTTCAGTTGGGGCATCTTGGCGTAGGTTTCGTACGTCCTGCGATACGCGGCGTTCAATTCCGAGTCGCCGCGGTGGAGCCGGACTTCGTGTTCCGGATTCAGGCGTTGGTGACGTTCGACCGCGCGCCCGACGTCTGCGACCATGTCGCCGAGCCATATCAGGTGGATGAGTTTTGGAAGTGCCATTGATAATCCTTAGCAGCCCGTCCAGTTGAGCGTTATGGTGCAACCGCCGGTTTCCTCGCTCGGGCCAACGCTGACCGGCTCGGGACTGACCAGGCAGCCGTCCTCGTTGATCTCGAGAGCGTCGCACGGCAGAATGGCTTCCACCCAGAACGGCCCCGTAAAGGGCGTCGACGGATGGTCCTTGGGCAGATAGTATTCAATATGCAGCAACCAGTGCCCTCGATCCTCCCCGCTCATGATGCAGTTCACCGCCACTACCGGCCCCGCATAGTAGTAGAACCAACCGTCGAAATGCAGGAGCCATCCGCCCGGATAGGGCTCGGGAACGCCTCCCATCGGCGATGCCGACCAGTACCAGCGTCTCGCTCCCGGCGAGAAGCTGGTAATCGGCATTGATGAAAGTGCAATGCACTCGCAGTTCGGACCGCTTGTAGTGATGGTGAGCAAGCAGTCACCCACTTCCGGACCAACCGGTACGTTGTAGCAGTGAGCGCAGCAGGGATCCGGGGAAATGGTCGATGGTTCACTCATGATCCTCTCCTTTGAGTTTTGAAGCCGTGATAGTCTCTGTGTCGATTCCTCGGTCGGCGTTTCGGGTGCAGCCGTCGCCGAGGGAGGCGGCTGCGCAGGTTCGGGCCACGCATGGGTTCTCACTGCGTTCGGCTCGCCTGCTCGCGGTTTGCGGCCGGCGGTGTTTCTTTCATTCGGCGCGCGGAACGGGCGCGGTTTGTCTGCGAGGGTACAACGAGTACGGGGTGCGCCACGGTTGCGGGCGCGAACTTGCTAGGACATGCTGGAAGTGTGTCCTAGGATGATTGACACGCTGGAAGCGTATGTCACAAACACTGACACGCATGAAGCGTGTCCCGCGTTACGGCCAAGAGGGCGAGGCGTTGGCTTCGCCGCCGCAACCCTTTCAACCTAGCACATCGGCCGGCGCTTTTCAATAGCAACATGTAGGCCACTTTGCGATTTTCTTGGTTTGCGGCAATCGCACCGTTCAGCGCACCGGCAGCGCACGCCGACCGGCATGCCGTGGCAACACGCCTTGCAGCGATCGGCTGACGTACCGGACCGTTCACTTAGGAACGGCCTGTCTTGCACTTGAACCTTCATGACGCGACTCCGTTTGTATCGATGTAACCGTTCACGGGGCGGCGCGGGCAGTGTTCTCCGCTCCATGCGAAGGGGACAGTCCCATTTTCGCGGCGGAAACGGTGAATCATTGGGCGAAGACGCCCTTTGTGCCGCGAAAATTGGGACAGTCCCCTGTGAACGGTTACGTATCGTTTGTCTCGGACGCAAGGGGTTCACCCGTAGACGACGGGAGCTGCTGTTCTGGCTTCGGCCACGCCTGGATCGGGCACTGGAACGCCCGGCCGCGGGCCTTCAGCGCCAGGCGGCAGCCGCATTTCATGCAGCGGGTGTTGCGGCGGTACTTGCATGCGTCGCATATCTCCAGCCGCTGCCGGTACTCCGGTTCGCTCACCGTCCGGCAGCCGTCGGCCACGAAGTCGGCCAGCGCGCGGGCCAGGTTCCACGCCTGGCGAGCAAGCGACGGCGGCTGCGGCGGCGGCTCGGATGGGCTTGGGTTTCGGTTTGGGTTTGTGGGATCCACGATGGGTTCTCACTGCGTGCGGTTCGCCTGCTCGCGCTTCGCGGCCGGCGGTGTTTCTTTCATTCGGCGCGCGGAACGGGCGCGGTTTGTCTGCGAGAGTAGGAAGGGCTCAAGGTGCGCCACGGTGCGGGGCGCGAACTTGCTAGGATATGCTGGAAGTGTATCCTATGATGATTGACACGCTGGAAGCGTATCCCACGGAAACTGACACGCTGGAGGCGTGTCCCGCGTTACGGCCAAGAGGGCGAGGCGTCAGCTTCGCTGTCGCAGCACGCCCTTACCATAGCAGAAATGCCACGAACTTCAAGCCCAAGTCTTAGGCCACTTCGCAGCGAGTACTGAAGCGCACCGCCGCGGCCCTTCCGGCAACGGGCGACGGCTGCGCGCGATGCGCCGGTTTGGCCGAACCTTCTCGCACGATTCGCCGGGAACGGTGATCGTGAATCGGCGGCGCGGCTTACCGTTGGGCCAGCGCGCGATAGTAGTCGATCGAACGGCGGAGGCCTTCCTCGAAATCTACTTGGGGCTCGTAACCGAGCAGTTGCCGGGCGAGGGTGATGTCGGCGAGGCTCTCGCGCACGTCGCCGATGCGCGGGGGGTCGAACCGCGGCTGAACGTCGGTGCCGAGTAGCTTGTTGATGGCGGCCAGAAGTGCGAGCAGGCTGAACTGGGTTCCGTTGGCCACGTTCAGCACCCGCCCGGCCACGTCGGGCGCGTCGGCGGCCAGCAGGTTCGCGTGGACCACGTTGGCCACGAATGTGAAATCGCGCGACTGCAAGCCGTCGCCGTAGACGACCGGCTGGTCGCCGGAAAGGATGGCGGTGATAAACCGGGGAATGACGGCGGCATATTCGCTTTTCGGATCCTGTCGGGGACCGAAGACGTTGAAATACCGCAGCGCGACCGTCGCGAGCCCGTAGGTGGCGGTGAACGCGCGGCAGTAGTATTCGGCGGCCAGCTTCGCGGCGGCGTAGGGCGAGATGGGCAGCGGGAGGTCCGATTCCCGCTTGCTCGAAGTCGGCTGGTCGCCGTACGCGCTGCTGGAAGCGGCGTAAACCACCCGGCGCACGCCCGCCGTACGCGCGGCGTTGAGCAAGGCGACGGTCCCGGTCACGCAAGCGGCGTTGGTGTCGAGCGGGCGTTCGACGCTGCGCGGCACGGAGGCCAGCGCGGCCTGGTGGAATACGCACTCGACGCCGTCGACGGCCTGCGCCAGGGCGTCGGCATCGAGCAGATCGGCCTCGAAGAACTCGATCCGGTCGCGGAACGAGGCCATGTTCTCCACCCGCCCGGTGCTCAGGTTGTCCAGCACCCGCACCTTATCGCCGCGCTCGACCAGCGTGGCGGCGATATGCGACCCGATGAATCCGGCCCCGCCGGTCACTAAGTAGATGCCCATTCCGTTGCAGCTTCCTTGGTAAGAGGTGGCGTGTTTACGACGACGCACGAACAATGAACAGCAGAATCACTCCGAGTATCACCACGACAGCCGCCGCGATGGACCAGTTCAGCCACGCTTTGGCCGCGCGCTGCTGCCGCCGCTCCTCCTCCTCTTCCTTCTCGCGACGGTGTTCCAGGCTGTCGTCGTAGCGGAGCCGGAACTGGAGATTGCAGAACGGACACAAGGCGTCCTGGCCGACCATTTCCTCGGGTGTTTCGAGAATATGCCCGCGAGGGCAGGGAATATGCAGTACCTTGGGAGCCTGTGGGGCCAACTCGACTTCCTGCGGCGCCTCGTTCGTCGGAGCGACACCGCCAATCGCCGCGAAGTCCGGCGCCGTGCTGAACGTCGGAAAGGCGTCGGCATTCGCCCCCGGCGCTCCTCCCGGAGAAGCCTCTGCCGGAGCGGTTTCCGGAGAAACGTCGCCCCCGGTGGGCGAAGGGATCAGCATCATAACCCCGCATTCAGGGCATTGGCACTGCTGACCGGCCTGCGACTCCTCCGCTTGCAGGAGGTGTCCGTATGGGCACATAAATTGAAACGCCATGGCAAGTCTCGTGTTTACTGAAGGTCACTCTTAATTCTGCCTCAGAACCGGGCTTCCGTCCAACCCGAATTATTCGCGCAGGGTGGGACAAGGTCGCGCAAGTCCTTGGTGGGCCTGCGCAAGTCAGACCCGGGTGGTTTGCACGTCGTGCGTTGGAAGCAGGCCCGGCCAAGCGACCGAAGGCTCACCGGGGTCTTGGCTTGCTTGTCATCACCCTACATCGTCATGAATAATTCGGGCCAATGGCACCTTTCTTGTCCGACGAACCGATTTGGATACTGAACAGGCAGGTGGAATGCCACTATCGAGTCATGCTATTCCGCTCTGCCGAGTGATCCTCTCGCCGTGCTGCTTGACCTTTGACATGACATCGCCTAGCATGAGACTGCGTACAGTAGACGTCAAGGATACACGATTATGGCAACGAACATCGAGCCCGAATTGCGAATGCGGGGTACGTTATCGGCCGAATTGGACGAGTTTGCCGAGCTACCGGCGAATCGGAATGGCCAGGTCGACCGACCCCGTGTTGAGCGGGCAGTGCGGGAGATTCTGCTGGCGATTGGCGAGGACCCCGATCGGGAGGGGTTGCGCGAGACCCCTGCACGCGTCGCCCGCATGTATGACGAGCTGTTCGGCGGGCTTCACGAGGACCCGACCATCCACCTGCAGAAGTTCTTCTCGGAAACGTGCGACGAGGTGGTGCTGGTCCGCGATATCAGCTTCAACAGCATGTGCGAGCACCACATGCTTCCGTTCATGGGGAAGGCGCATATCGGTTATCTTCCGGGCGATCGCGTGGTGGGGCTGAGCAAACTCGCCCGCGTTGTCGAGAGCGTTGCCCGGCGGCCTCAGGTTCAGGAGCGCATGACCGAACAGATAGCGGACCTGCTGGAAGAACAGCTTCACGCGAAGGGAGTGGCGGTTGTCATCGAGGCCGTGCACACCTGCATGACGATCCGCGGCGTTCGGCGTCCCGGCAGCGTGTGCGTGACCTCGGCCATGAAGGGGTGTTTCAGAAATCGGGCATCGAGTCGCGCGGAGATCATGACGCTGATGTACGGCGACCGGCGGTAGCCTCCTATGGAGCAGCACGAGGCGCAACGCGACATCATTCTGGACGACCTTCGCGGGTTGGTCCGCGGCGAGGTGTTCGTCGATCCCGTACATCGGCAGCTTTACACCAGCGACGGCAGCATCTTCGAGATTCGGCCGCTGGCCGTGGTTCGCCCCCGGAATACGGCCGATGTGGTCGCGTGCGTGCAATACGCGGGTGAGAAGGGCATTCCCGTCCATGCGCGCGGATCCGGCAGCGGCGTGGCCGGCGAATCGCTCGGGCCGGGGCTGGTCGTCGACTTCTCGAAGTTCCTGCGGCGGGTCCTCTACATGGAGCACGAACGGGTTCGCGTGCAGCCCGGCGTGATCCACGAGCGGCTCAACGCCCAGCTTCACCATGCAGGGCGGCTCTTCGGGCCGGACCCCGGCAACAGCCAGGTGACTACCATCGGGAGCGTTCTGGCAGTGAACGCGGCGGGTAGCCGGTGGCCAAGGTACGGCGCCGCTTCCGACAACGTGTGCAGCCTCCAGGTAGTCACCGCGCAAGGCGAAGTGATGGAATTCGGCCGCGAGCCGGCCGGCAGCCAGGAATCCGGGGCCGGCGATTCGCGCAAACAGGCCCTTGTCGGGCAGCTTGCCTCACTGCTGAGCCGACACGCCGATGCAATCCGCTCGTCCCGTCCGAAGTCGCCCATGCACCGCTGCGGGTACAATCTGGAGGGAGTGGTTGATGGCGAGTTCGTAGACCTCGCCCGGCTGATGTGCGGTTCGGAAGGCACGCTTGCGCTGATTACCGAGGCGACGCTTCGCACCGAGCCGCTGCCCCGGTATCGCGGGGTGACATTGCTGCTTTTCGACAGCATGGACAAGGCGGCCCGCGCGGTACTGGAGATCCTGCCGCACCGTCCGAGCGCGTGCGACCTGATGGATCGGCGCCACTTGAGCCTGGCCCGGGAAACCGAGGTCCGCTTCGATTTGCTCATCCCCGCCCAAACAGAAGCCGTCCTTCTGGTCGAGCAGGAAGGGTCTGATCCGACCGAGACTCGGGGCCGGCTGCGGCGGCTGGTAGACGAGTTGCGCGACGCGCGGCACCTGGCGTTCGACGCGCGCCAGGCGTTCGATCCGGATGACTTCGAGTTGTACTGGCGGCTGGCCACCAAGATGCAGCCGGCCCTGTTCCAGGTTCGGGGGCCCACGCGGCCGGTGCCCGTGGTGGAAGACATCGCCGTGCCGCCGGAGACTCTGCCCGAATTCCTCGTTCACGTGCAGAACGTGCTCAAGCGGCAGCAGGTAACCGCCTCGATCTTCGGCCATGCCGTTCAGGGTCAATTGCACGTGCAGCCGTTCTTCGACGTATTCAACCCGTCCGACGTCGACCGTATGCGCCGACTGGCCGAGGAGTTGTACGAAGAGGTGTTCCAGGTTGGGGGCACCATCAGCGGCGAGCATGGGATAGGTTTGGCCCGGACGGCCTTTCTGCGCCGCCAGGCGGGTTCGCTTTACGAAGTGTTTCGCGAGATCAAGCGGGTATTCGATCCGAAGAACCTGCTGAATCCCGGCAAGGTGGTTGGCGACGATCCCGACCTGCTGACGCGACACGTTCGCCGGTCGATCGAGCCGGCGCTGGCCGGTCCCGAGGATTCCAATTTGCCGCAGATGCGCGACCTCGTGGAATTGCAACTCGACTGGCACCCGTCCGAGGTGGCGGCGCCGGCGGCCGAATGCAACCGGTGCGGCACGTGCCGCACGCAGGCGCCCGATACTCGCATGTGTCCCTTGTTCCGCATCGCCCCATCTGAAGAGGCGTCGCCGCGGGCGAAGGTGAACCTGATTTGCGGGTTGCTCAGCGGTCAGCTCGAACTGGGTACGCTGACCAGCGATCAGTTCAAGCAGGTGGCCGACCTGTGCTACTACTGCCATTCGTGCCGTCTGGAATGCCCCGCCCACGTCGATATTCCACGCCTGGTCCGCGAGAGCAAGGGCGCGTACGTTGCCGCGAACGGGCTTTCCCTGACCGACTGGATCATGAGCCGTCTCGACGTGATCGACGCCTTCGCCAGCCTGGTCAGTCCCGCCGCCAATTGGGCGTTTTCCAACCGGCTCATGCGATGGCTCGGCGAGAAGATGCTGGGGATTGCCCAGGGGCGCAAGCTGCCGCGGGTGACCTCGCGTCCGTATCTGCGGCGGGCAGCCCGCCGGCGACTCACCCGGCCCTCCCGGCGCACCGAAAACAAGATTGCGTATTTTGTCGACATCTACGCGAACTACCACGATCCGCAATTGGCCGAGGCGCTGGTCGCCGTGCTGGAGCATAACGGCGTTTCCGTGTACGTGCCCCCGGGGCAGCGGCAGGCGGGCATGTCGGCTATCGCGTGCGGGGCACTGGATCGGGCACGGCGACTCGCGAAGCGGAATACGATAATCTTCGCCGATGCCGTGCGGCAAGGCTACCACGTGGTGGCCACCGAGCCGGCGGCCGCATTGTGCCTGGCTCGCGAATACCCGCAATTGCTCGACGACGAGGACTCGCACCTCGTGTCCGCCAACAGCAGCGAGGCGTGCACCTTCCTCTGGCGGATGCACCGGGAAGGCCGGCTCCGGCTCGACTTCAAGCCGGTTCACGCCACCCTCGGCTATCATACGCCGTGTCACCTGGCGGCCCTTCAAGTGGGCACTCCGGGGGAGAATCTGCTGCGATTGATTCCCGGGCTTAGGATCCATCACATCGAGGACGGCTGCTCCGGCATGGCCGGCGCGTTCGGCCTGCAACACCGGAACTACCGCACAAGTTTGCGTGCGGGCTGGCGGCTGATTTCCCGGCTGCGGGACCCCGGCTTGCAGGCCGGTACGACCGAGTGCAGCGCGTGCAAGGTGCAAATGGAGCAGGGCACCACGAAGCCTACCATTCACCCGATCAAAGTGCTCGCCTTGGCCTACGGCCTGATGCCCGGCGTCGAAACGCTGCTAAAATCGCCCTGCAAGGAGTTGACTGTCACGTGAACGTTCGCGTGTTGTTATTCGCCGTTGCCCGCGAGATCGCCGGTACCGCGGTTGTGGAATTCGACGCGCCGCAGCCGGCAACGGTGGCCGACGTGCGGGACCTTCTGACGGCGAAATGCCCCGAACTGGGCGACATCGTGATGCGTTCGGCATTCGCGGTCGATGGGCGGTATGCGGTGCCCTCCCAGCCAGTCGGCGTCGGGGCGGAAGTGGCCCTTATTCCGCCGGTGAGCGGGGGATAGAGCGTGCCATGGAAAACGATCAGGCGATTCAACTCACCCGAAATCCCATCGACCCGCAGCGGCTCCTGGAAGCCGTCCAGTCGCCAGCGGCGGGCGCCGTGGTCTTGTTTCTGGGCACCGTGCGGGAGTGGACCGGCCAGAAGCGCACCGTGGCGTTGAACTACGAAGCCTATCCGGAAATGGCCCGCGATCAGCTCGCCCGCCTCGTCGCCGAAGCGCAGGCCCGGTGGTCGCTCAGCGGTTGCGCCGTGGAGCATCGGTTGGGGCCGCTCGAAATCGGCGAAACGAGCGTTGCCATTGCCGTCAGTTCGGCCCATCGCCGTGCCGCGTTCGAGGCGGGCCAATGGCTCATCGACCGGATCAAGGAAGCGGTTCCCATCTGGAAGCAGGAACGATATGCCGACGGCGCGACCGAGTGGGTCCATCCCGAGGAAGGCCGGCCGCCGGGCGCGGTGTGACCGAGTCTGCTGCGCAGCCCGAACAGGAACCTGAAAGCCCTGGTCGAAGCCTGCCGGGACTATGCTTTCGGATAGATTCGCCTGGTTCTCAAGACAAGATGAAAAGCCCGTGCGTCTTTCCGGAAGCCGGCCCGACTGCAACAACCCGAAACTCGCGATTCCAACACGACGGCTTCCCTTTACTAACCTTGGCCCCATGACCACGCCGAATCCAACTGATGCAGGTTCCCAGCCGGCAAGCGGTCTCGTCGACCGGTTCGGCCGGCGGCATACCGATTTGCGGGTATCGGTAACGGACCGCTGCAACCTTCGTTGCACGTATTGCATGCCGTGCAGCGGCGTGGCGTTTCGCCCTCACGAAGAAATCCTCACCTACGAGGAAATCGCCCGCTTTGTCACCGTGGCCGCGGAACTGGGCATTCGATGCGTCCGGCTCACCGGCGGCGAGCCGTTGGTCCGCCGGGGCGTGGTGGACCTGGTGAAGATGCTGGGCTGCATACCGGGCATCGACGAAGTGACGATGACCACCAACGCGGTCCTGCTGACGCCGTTTGCCGGGCCCCTCTTCGCAGCAGGACTCCGGCGGATCAACGTCAGCCTCGACACCGTCGACCGGGAATGCTACCGCCGCCTCACCCAGCGCGATGAGTTGCCCAGTGCGTTGGCCGGGATCGAAGCGGCACGGCGGGCAGGTTTTCAGCGCATCAAGCTCAATGCCCTGGCCATCCGCGGATTCACTGAAGACCAGGTTCTGCCCCTGGCCCGATTCGCCCGCAGCGAGGGCTTGGAACTCCGCTTCATCGAGTACATGCCCACCGTGGCCAACTGCGGGGGTTCCGATTACTCCGAGGAAGTCGGCCTATGCGGGGACAGTCGCGGCGTCCCCGGCACACCGGCTGATGAGCCCAATAAACCGCCTGCGGAAGCCCGGGAGCCGGGACTGGCCCCCGCGTCTGAAGGGCATTCCCAGCCAATTGGGCCGGTTCCCGTTGGGTCCACCGCCGAGAACTGGTCGCCTCGGCAGGTCTTGGCCGGCGACGAGATATTGCGTATCCTGGCCGCCGAATACGGACCGGCAACCGCGATTGCCGCCGACCGGGCCGGTGCGCCCGCCACGGAGTACCGCTTCGACGACGGCGGGCGGGTAGGCATTATCCGGTCAGTCACGGCGCCTTTTTGCGGCGCATGCACCCGGCTGCGGCTGACGGCCGACGGCCGGCTCCGCAACTGCCTCTTCGACCAGGCAACGTTGGACGTGCGCGGCATATTGCGGAGGGACCAGGACGATGCGCCGCTTCGGGAGATACTGCTTCGTTCCGTGGGACACAAACAACCGTTTCGGGGTTCCTGTCACGGCGGCCTGGTCGCCACGGATCGCCCGATGCATCAAATAGGAGGTTGAACTGGATGAGTGACGCTCCCTGGTACCGCGAGGGCCTTCGCTTCAAGTGCACCGGCTGCGGCGGCTGCTGCACCGGCGCGCCGGGCTATGTTTGGGTCACCCGGGCCGAGATTGCCGCGATGGCCGCGGCGCTGGATATGAACGAGGAGCAATTCGGCAAGCGGTACCTCCGCCGCGTGGGCAATCGATACAGCCTGATCGAATTGTCCGGCGGCGACTGCGTCTTCTTCGATCCCGGCCTTCGATCCTGCCGCATCTACAAGCACCGTCCCCGCCAATGCCGTACCTGGCCCTTCTGGCCGTCGAACCTCCAGACCCCCGAAATCTGGCGAGAGATTTCCGAATCATGTCCTGGCGCCAACCGGGGCCGGCTGTATACCTTGGAAGAGATTCTTGAGCGGAAGGCCGTGGTGCGGGTGTAACACTCGGGTTTTTCCGATTATCCGGTCTGGCTGGAGTTTTCCGGTTTTGCGGTCGATAAGAGGGTTGATTGCAGGTAGCGCTGCTGAGGCTGCGCGACCTGGGGCTTCGCTTCGGCAGGCCGTGGGCGTCCGGATTTCGACGCAAGTTATTTATCCGGAAGGGTTTACGTCGCACGGGCTGGCCTGAAGCGGGCCTTGATACTTAAGTTCTTTGATAATTAGAACTTGCAACCAAGCGACTCGGCCGGCGGACCCTGTCCGCACGCCGCTGGGCATCGCCAAGGAACAGGTTGATCTTGACTTTACTCGTTGCAGGGCCTACATTTGGAGCAGGTTTACCCTCTCCGGTTTGGGACTTGCGAGCCCGGCCAGCGACCACTCCTCGCAGGAGAACGAGTCGTGACCAAAAAAGAGATCGTGTTGACGATGGTCAACGAACTGGAATTGCCGCATTCCACGGCGAAGGACGTGGTCCAGATGATGTTCGATGCGATTATCGACTCACTGGTCGACGAAGGACGCATTGAACTACGCAATTTCGGCGTGTTCGAGGTGAAGCGGCGGGCGGCACGGAAGGCCAGGAACCCCAAAACGGGGGATCGCGTCAGTGTCCCCGAGAAACTCGTTGTTACTTTCAAGCCAGGCAAGGAAATGGACCAACGGGTGAACTCCGGAAGAGCGAAGGCGACCGCCGCCCAGAGCACGGCACGGACCAGCGGGATGACGCCCGATTCGACCTTGGTTGCACGTTCACACAGCGGGTAGGTTTTTGGCACCTCCAGTCGCCCGTTGTCGAAAACGGAGGCGAGGTGCTGCTTATCGAGACCAAGAAGTGAACCCCGGTGGCCGGAATCGGCATGCTGATCCGACCGCCGGAGCAGCGACCTGTCGCGAAGGAAGGAGCCGTCTCATGCGTAGACTGCTATTGGCGTTGTCTTTGGGGCTACTGATCAGTCCAACGGTCGGATGCATTATTCCGGCATACTCGGGCGATCCCGTTCGCCGTACGCAGCAGTTGATCTTCACCTCGGAAAACCTCCGTTTGATCCTCGACGAGTGGGAACGGATATGGTTTCTCGATATGCCCAGCCACACCACTCCCCACCGTACGCACGGCGGTATCATTTAGCCCAACGCCCTGTTGAACCCGCCGGAAACGCGACTGGGAAGCAGTCGCTGGCGGCTTGGCGCGCCCTACCGAAGGTTCGGGGGCTCCGCTATACTCGCAACCATGGGGCACGGTCTTGACACGATCGACCAGCAACTGGTTCGATGTAAAGGGGCGCAGGTGGTGCAACTGGAGGTACAACTGGGAAGGCTGAAGCTGCGCAACCCGATCGTGGTTGCGTCGGGTACCTTCGGATACGCTCGAGAAATGGAAGGGCTAGTTGATGCAGCCCGCCTTGGGGGCATTCTCCCGAAGACCATCACGCGGCACCCCCGGCCGGGAAACCCACCGCCTCGCACCTGCGAAACTGCGGCCGGGATGCTCAACGCCATTGGACTCGACAACGACGGCATCGAAGCGTTCCTCGGGCGACAGATGCCGTACCTGGCGAGCCTCGGCACGGCCATCCTGGTGAGCATTGCCGGACGAAGTGAGGACGAGTTTCTCGAAATGGCCGGGATGCTCGACGAATGCGACCGTATCGACGCGATTGAACTGAACATCTCGTGCCCTAACGTCAGTGGCGGAGTCGATTTCGGTACCGATCCAGGCCGGTGTGAACGCGTTGTGGGAGGTTGCAGGAATGCATGCAGGCTGCCTATTCTCGCTAAATTAACGCCGAATGTGACGGATATCGCCACCATTGCCAAAGCGGCTGAGGCTGGCGGGGCCGATGCAGTGTCCCTGGTGAACACCTGCCTCGGCATGGCCATCGATTGGCGGCGGCGACGCCCACGTTTGGGAAACGTCGTGGGAGGTCTGAGCGGGCCGGCCATCAAGCCCATCGCCCTTCGAGCAGTCTTCCAGGTTGCCCGAGCAGTTGCCATCCCCGTCATGGGGATCGGCGGTATCGCCACGGTGGACGACGTGATGGAGTTCCTGGTTGCCGGCGCCAGCGCAGTGCAAATCGGCACGGCGAACTTCTACAATCCCACCGTCACCATGCAAATCCTGGACGCCCTGCCGGAAGCTCTTGGCCAACTCGGTGCGCAGAGCGTTTCGGAGGTGGTGGGAACGCTCAGAGTACCATGACCGCTCTTGAACCCATGGGTCGGATGACCCTATACTAGGCATTCGTTAGCACTTCGGAAGGACGATATAGATAAGATGGTTAGGGTCATTCTACCTGACGGAAACAACCTGGAGTACACCCGGCGCGTCACCCCGGCCGACGTGGCGGCCGACATTGGCAAGCGGCTGGCCAAGGCGACGCTGGCGGCCGAGGTGGACGAGAAGTTGGTCGGGTGCGACGAACCCCTGCCGGCCGACGGCGAGGTGCGGCTGAGGTTGATTACCGCCAAGGATTCCGAGGCGCTCGACTTGATGCGGCACTCCTGCGCGCACGTCATGGCTCGCGCGGTCATGCGGCTATTTGACGGCGTTCAGTTGGCGTTCGGACCGACGATTGAAAACGGCTTCTATTACGATTTCCTGACCAAGGAGCCCATTTCCGACGAGGATTTCCCGCGCATCGAGGCCGAGATGCAGAGGATTGTCAAGGAGGACGAGCCGTACGAACGCGTTGTGTTGCCGCGGGACGAGGCAGTCGCGCTATGCCGCGAACTGGGGCAGGAACTGAAGGTCGAGCATATTGAAGAGGGGCTCGGCGACCAGCCGACCGTTTCGTTCTATCGCCAGGGGGAGTTCGTTGACCTGTGCCGCGGTCCGCACGTGCCCAGCGCGGGCAAGCTCGGCGCGTTCAAGCTTCTTTCCGTTGCCGGGTCCTACTGGAAGGGCGATTCCAGCCGCCAGCAACTTCAGCGGCTCTACGGCACAGCCTGGTTCACCCAAGCGGAATTGGACGACTACCTTCGCAAGGTCGAAGAGGCCAAACGCCGCGACCATCGCGTGTTGGGCCGGCAGCTTGAGCTGTTCATGATCGATCCGAAGGTAGGTTCCGGGCTGGTGATGTGGCTGCCGAAAGGCGCGACGGTGCGGCGTGAACTCGAAGCGTTCATCTACGGCGAATTGCTCAAGCGAGGCTACCAGCCGGTGTATACTCCGGCGATCGGTCGCGTGGAGTTGTACGAGACCTCGGGCCACTATCCGTATTACAAGGAAAGCCAATTCCCGCCCGTCGACCTTGCCGCCTATTGGGGTGAAGGCGACAAGTACCTTCTGCGGCCGATGAACTGCCCGCACCACATTCGCATTTACCAGTCGAAGCCGCGCAGCTATCGCGACCTGCCGCTCCGGATTGCCGAATTGGGGCTGGTGCATCGGTATGAGCAATCGGGTGAGTTATCGGGAATGACCCGCGTGCGGGGATTCACCCAGGACGACGCACATATCTTCTGCACCGAGGAGCAGGTGGCCGAGGAGTTCCGTGGATGCCTGGAGATGACCCAGTTCGTCTTGAAGACGCTGGGGCTGCAAGACTACCGGGTGCGTCTGGGATTCGGGGACCGTTCGAGCGACAAGTACGTGGGCTCGACCGATACGTGGGACCGGGCCGAGGCGGCGCTGGCGCAGGTGTGCCGCGAGATGCCCGGCTTGCCCGAGCCGCATATCGAGGTTGGCGAGGCGGCATTCTACGGGCCGAAGGCCGATTTTGTCGTGAACGACTGCATCGGCCGCGAATGGCAGTTGGGGACGGTGCAACTCGACTACAACCTGCCCAGCCGGCAGCGGTTCGGCCTGGAGTATATCGGGGCCGACAATCAGCCGCACGAGCCGGTCATGATCCATCGCGCCCCGTTCGGGTCACTCGAACGGTTTGTCGGCATGCTCATCGAGCATTTCGCCGGTGCATTCCCGCTCTGGCTCGCCCCGGAACAGGTGCGCGTGCTGGTTGTCAGTCAGAAGTTCGAGGAGTACGCCCGGCAGGTGGAACGCCGGTTGGCCGGGGCCGGCCTGCGCGTCAGCGGCGATTACCGGGCGGAGAAGATCGGCGCGAAGATCCGCGATGCCCAACTGGAGCTGATCCCGTACATGTTCGTCATTGGCGGCCGGGAGCAGGAGACCGAGGCGGTTGCCGTGCGGGATCGCTTGGAGGGGGACCTCGGCTCCATGCCGGTCGAGGCGGCCCTGGCAAAGCTGCGGGAAGAAATCGAGGCGAAGACGGTCCGCCAAACTGCGGGGTAAGACGGATCGGTGGCGTGGATTTTTCCGGAAGAGCAGGTTGACTGGGCGCAGCGGGCGCTGCATACTCTTATAGTAAGGTTGTCTTTGCCGGCCTGACCGCCCTTTCGGGGAGTGGGGCCGGCCGAACTCGGATCGGGATCGGCGTCAGGGCTGTCCCGGTGGAAATGAACCTCGGGCAGGATTAACAGGGAGTTGAATGCGGAAAACGCCGACGTTGGACACGAAAGGGCCGCGGATCAATGAACAAATCCGGATTTCCACGGTCCGCGTCATTGGGGCTGATGGAGCACAACTGGGTATTTTGCCCACCGAAGACGCCATGAAAGAGGCCCGAAGAACCGGCCTCGATCTGGTTGAGGTGGCGCCCCAAGAACACCCGCCTGTCTGCCGGATCATGGACTACGGGAAGTACAAGTACCAGCAGAAGAAACGGCACCATAAGGGTCAGACTCATCAGACCAAAATCAAGGAGATTCGGGTCCGGCCAAAGACCGGTGGACACGACATCACCACGAAGGTCAACCATGCCCGGGAGTTCCTCGCGCACAAGAATAAGGTCGTTGTGACCGTGATCTTCCGCGGGCGCGAGATGGCGCACCAGGAGGAAGGCCGGCGCGTGCTCGACGGCGTGGTTGCCCAACTGGAGGACGTCGCCAAGGTGGAATCGCCGGCGGTTCAGCACGGCCGCCGCATGGTGTGTACCTTGGCGCCGAAGTAGCGGTGGCGGCGGCTAACGCACCTCGATCTCGTACGGCATCCACATCAGGGCCGGCTCGGCAAACAGGCGGCGGAGCATGGCGATGCGGGAGAGTAGCGGAGCGGCGAGGTCGGGGGTGAAAGCGCGGACATCGCTCATGGCCGCAGGATCCTCGAAAAGCTGCTCCAGGAAAGTCTTCGGCCGCGGAAGCATGAGGATGTCGACCTTCTCGTCCGGTTCCAAACCGGCAGCCTGCTTGGCGGCGGCAATCGCGTCGGCCAGCGTGCCCAACTGATCGATCAGCCCGATCTCGGCGGCCATCTGTCCGGTGTACAGCCGGCCCTGAGCCAATTCGTCGAGCTTCTTGACCTCCATGTTCCGGCCCTTCGCCGCTTTGGCAACGAACTGGCGGTACACCTCCCGCAGGTTGGACGACAGGGCCTTTTCCTGCTCCGGAGTGAACGGCTCGGTGCTGGAGAACAGGCCGGAGTTCTTTCCGCGGGTGATGACCTCGGTGGTCAGGCCGATCTTGTCGTACAGGCCGCCGAGGACGAGTTTGCCGCCCACCACGCCGATCGAGCCGGTAATGGTGCCCGGCTCCGCGAAGATCTTGTCGGCGCCCATGGCGATGTAGTAGCCGCCGCTGCCGGCCACGTCGCCCATGCTGGCGATGACCGGCTTTTCAATGCGGACGGTTTCGCGCCAGATCAGGTCGCTGGCAATGGCGGAGCCGCCGGGGCTGTCGATGCGCAGCACGATGGCGGCTACCTTCGCATCGTCGGCGGCCGTGCGCAGGGCCTCGACCGTCGTGGCCGAGCCGACCGACTGGCTGCCGAACAAGTCGGTCGAGTTCTTGCCCTCCATGATGGGCCCGACCGCGTACACCACCGCGATCTTCTTGGCGGCCGTGGTGGTTTCCGCCGGCTTGCCGCCCGCCATCAGTTCAAAGAGCTTCATCATGCCGGCCAGTCCGGTGAAGTTGGTTTCGACCTTCTTGCGCCGATAGTTGGTGACGAGCTTGACCTGGTCGGCCTTCAGGTCGCTCCGGAGCCGCTCTTCAATCTGGTCGGCGTACACAAGTTCATCGACCAGTCCCGCTTGCCGGGCGGCCTTGGCGGTGAACAGCCCAACGTCCAGCAGCGTCTTGACCTGGTAGTCCTTCAGGTCGCGGTCGGCGGCGATCATCTGGACGAGCGACTCGTAGGTATCGTCGATGAGGGCGTCGAGGCTTTCGCGGAGCGGTTCGCTCATTTCGGTGCGCGAATACGGTTCGGCGGCGCCCTTATATTTGCCCATCTGCACCATCTGGAACTGGATGCCCAGCTTGTCGAGCAGGCCCTTGTAGAAGGTCATTTCGGCCCGGATGCCAGGCACGACAAGCATGCCGCTTTCGGGCATGAGAATGCGATCACAGGCGGCGGCCAGCAGGTACTCGGCTGGTTCAGCACTGGTGAGGACCGCCCAAACCGGCTTGCCGGCCTCGCGGACGCGTCCTACGGCGGCGCGCAGTTCGTGAAGCTTGCCGCGGCCGACAGCCAACTGCTCGATGCGGAGGACAACGGCGGCAATGCCGTCGTCCTCGGCGGCGGCGTCAAGCCGGCCGATGAGCGAATCGAGCGAACTCTGCAGCTCACCGAACAGGCCCGCCTGCGTCGGCCCCTCCGGATACCCGCCGCGCAGCGTGAAGTCGGCCACATTGCGGGTCTTCTTCTCAGGTTCCGCTTTCTGCTCCTTCTTCGGCTTCTCCTCGGCCGGTGCCGTCTTCGGCGCGGGTTTCTCGGCCTGCGGTTCCGGCTTGTCCTGCTTGGCCTCGTCCGGCTGAGCGGGGGCTTCCTGGCCTGCCGCCGCAGTTGCCTTGCTGTCGGCTTCCTGTTCCGCAGCCGGCAGCAGACCGGCGGGAAGCGCGATCAGCGCTATGGCAAGCAGCCAGCAAGACCAGGAACATACGGTACGGTGCGAACTGGGCGACATGACAGATTCTCTCCTCGATTTTCAGGATGGGTTGCGGCGGAAAAAGGCTCTTCCGTTTCTACGTGCATAACTGCCCGGCGCGTGGGTGAACCCGAATGCTGAGACATCCGGAACCACCCACCCTACGTCTTGTCACTACCGATTCGCACCCAGGAACGGAAGAGCCCTGGAAAAACCGGCGGGGGGGTGGTCCCCCGTCAACGGGCTTTCTGCTCTAGTGTACGACAAAGGAGCCTGTTGGTCCATGCATCTCGACCGTACGCAAATCGCAATAAGGCCGCGCAGTTATGTCGATATTCTCGACCTTTCGTTGTGTGTGGCCCGCGCGTTCGGCCGACCGCTCTTGCTCGCCTGGGCGGTAGGCGCCGTGCCGGCCATCCTGCTCAATGGCATCCTGTTGTGGGGGCTAGTTGACCCCTCCGGAGAAGGCGATTGGCCGATCTTGTACATGTTCTGGATGGCCTTCCTTGTGGTCTGGGAAATGCCTGTGGCGACCGCCTTCATTACGCTGTACTTGGGAGAGGCTACGTTCGGGAACCGCCCTGGCGCGGGGCAGCTCATCGCCGGTTTTTGGCGGGCGCTGCCGCAGTTGTTCTGGTACCAGGTGGCGCTGCGTGCGCTGTTGACCCTGCCGTGGTTGAGTTGGCCGGTGTTGTATGCCGGTTGGCCGTATCTCAGCGAAGTGGTCCTCTTGGAGCGGAACCCCATGACCAGTCGCCGCAAGGATGGAACGACCACCTGGCGGCGCAGCGCGGCGCTGCATCGGGCCATGACGGGCGAATTATTCGGGCGCTGGTTCCTCGCCTGCTGCATCGGCGGCCTGCTGATCGCGTCGTTGTGGCTTTCGGTTTGGTTCTTCCGCTGGCACCTGTTCAACCTACCGGAGTGGTCGGCAGTGATGTTCACCGTCTTCTTGCCAGTGATTGTCTGGCTGGTCGTCGGCTTTTTCGCCGTGGTGCGCTTTCTCAGCTACCTCGACTTGCGTATTCGCCGTGAGGGCTGGGATATTGAACTTATGCTGCGGGCGGAGGGAAATCGGATTTCGGAGAGGTTGGAGTAGGGCAGATGATGGCCGCAGTTCCCATCCTGATGTGCCTGGTACCGGGGTTGGAGACCCTGGACGAGGCCGTCGACGCCGGGCGCGGTGCGCTTGGCCGGCGTGGGCGATACCCGTGGTATGATGCTCGCACCGACAGCGTGCGGCGGATCGACGTCCGCGAGGACCCGCCGCCAAGGAAGTATCGGGGCCGCGACGTCGCCGCCGGGCCCGCCCCGGTGGGCGCGGTGCTGCAAGTGCTCGGATGGGTCGCGATTGCCGTGCTGCTGGCGTTGCTCGTCGGGCTGATGATTGCCGCGTGGCGGGCATACGTGGGCAACGGCACGGACAGTCGCGCCGGCCCCGGAGTTCGCGCCGGACCGAACCACGTGGAAGCATTGCCTTTGCCGCCTGGCGCTGTGGAGGGGGGCTTGCTCGACCAGGCGCGCCGGCTGTACGAGCAAGGCGATTTCAGCAGGGCCATGGTGTTCCTGTTCGCGCACCAGTTGAGCGAACTCGACCGCCTGCAAATCATCCGTCTCGCCCGCGGGAAGACCAACCGGCAGTATATGCGTGAAGTCGGCCGCCGCATGGCCTTGCGGCAACTGGTCGAGCAGACCATGGTGGCTTTTGAAGACGCGTTTTTCGGCAACCGGTCCATCGACCGTGCCCGGTTCGATGCCTGTTGGGCCCGTGTACCCGAGTTCGACACCCTCACCCAAGGAGGGGCCACATGAGCACGGAGGTGCGGCGACGTCGCTGTGGCCGTCGTAGGGTGGGTGGTTCCGGGCGCGTAGCGGCCGGGTTCACCCACGCGCGTGGTCGGGCTTCACGCTTCAAAGGCGAAACGGGATCGGGATTCTCCTCCCACGTCGGCCGACAAGTGGTTTTGGAAAAGGCAGCCCTCGCCGGTCGTAGGGTGGGTGGTTCCGGGCGCGTAGCGGCCGGGTTCACCCACGCGCGTGGTCGGGCTTCACGCCTCAAAGGCGAAACGGGATCGGGATTCTCGTCCCACGTCGGCCGACAAGGAAAAGGACTTTCGACCCTAATCCCATTACTACTTCTGCTGCTCGTACCGACCGGATGCACGGAACAACTGTCCACCGAGTACGGGCGGCGCGTGGGCATGGAGGGTGGCTCAAGCGTGAACGGCACGGCCGTGCTGGCCGATATGTTCGCCGCGGCGGGGCATCGGGTGTTCTCTTGGTCGTCCTTGTCGCCGCGCTTGGACGAGCGGGCCGACTGTATTGTCTGGTTCCCCGATGATTTCCAGCCGCCGGGGGAAGAGGTCTGCTACTGGCTGGACGACTGGCTATCGCGCGCGGCCGGCCGGACGCTCATCTACGTGGGCCGCGACTTCGACGCCGCGGTCTGGTACTGGAGGCGGGTCGGCGAGGGCCTTGAAGGCGAACTGCTTGAAAAGGTGGCCCGCCAGCGGCATACGGCCGAAGCCAGGTACCGCATGCAGCGAAATAACCTGTCCCAACGCGCCGATTGCGGCTGGTTCCAACTCGACGGCCGTCACCGACCCCGCAAGGTCCGTACCCTGGAAGGCGAAGCCGACTGGCTGGCCGGCGTGAACCCGGAAGGGCTCGACATCGAACTGAACAGCCGCTTCGAGTATCCCGAGGATCTGCTCGCCGAAGTCGTACTGAGTTCCGAAGGCGACGCGCTGGTCGCCCGCTGCGAAATGCACGACAGCCGCCTGCTGGTCGTGACCAACGGCTCGTTCCTGCTCAACCTGCCGCTGGTGAACCACGAGCACCGCAAGCTGGCCGCCAAGCTGATTGCCGAGATCGGGCCGGCAGGCCAGTCGGTCGCGTTCCTGGAGAGCGGCCCCGGCGGCCCCGTGATCCGTGGTGAGGAGCCGCCCGCCGGCACGCCGACCGGAATGGAGATATTCACCGTCTGGCCGACAAGCTGGATCCTGCTGCACCTGGCCGCGGTGGGCATTCTGTTCTGTTTCTCGCGGCTGCCGATCTTCGGGCGTGCACAGGAATTGCCGCCGGCGGCCAGTTCCGATTTCGGATTGCACGTCGACGCGGTCGCCCGGCTGTTGAAACGCAGCGCCGACCGGTCTTATGCCACCGCCCGCGTTATGCAATATCATCAGACGAAGACTACCTGAGCGCTCCCTTTCACGGTTCGGCGTTCAATGCTGCCAGCGCCTGTAGGACGCGTGCGCGGACGGCGTCGGCAATGGAGCGGTCTTTGGCGTCATGCCAGTCGAGTTGCGTAGCGCCGTCGGCGTCGAGCACCTCTGCGGCAGCCGACTGGAGCACCCGCCGCGCCGCTTTCACCGCAGGATCGTCGCGGCCTGACTGCTCCGCCCGCGCGATCGCGCGCTCGAGCAGCAGCAGGGTTTCGTAGTCTTGCACGCTTTCGCGAACGGCCTCCATTTGCTTTCCCGGCACCACGCGGGTTGCATCGAGGAACAACGGCGTGTACGGGCCCGAGCGGGCCAGGTACTCGTTCCACGACGACGCGCCGCTGTTGTCGCCGAATGCCCAGAAGAACGTGCCCCCGGCCCCCTCGCGCCAGCATTGCCACGCTTGCAGGCGGTAGTACGCATACGGGTCCAGCAGCCGGGCGGGGCCGCTGCACGAATAGAAGTGCAGTTGCTTGCCCCGGCGGCGCTGCTCCCGGTAGAACTCGGCGAACGGCTCGCCGCCTTCCAGCCACATCCTTCGCATGGGCGACAGCACGCCGGTCACTTCGAAGACTTCCGCCGGCGCCTTGGCGGGTTCGCGATAGCACGGATCCAGCCACAGGCGCACCTCCGGTTCCGCGGCGCGAATCGCACGCGACCAGGCGACCAAGGCCGTGACGTCGCTTCCCTCGTGCGGTTCGTCGTGGATGAGCAGCCCCAGCCGGTTCGGTTCGATCCCCTTGCCGCGCAAGTGCCGCACCCAGGCGGAAATCCACGTTCCCACACGGCGGTCGAACTCCGGTGTGCCCAACGCGGCACCGGCGAACGCCGCCTTGGATGCGCCTGAGTAGTCCCCCACACCCAGAAACACCATGTACGCCTGCGCGCTGGGCCATTCGGCCAGCCAGGCGTCGAGCTGCTCCGTATTGAGTTCGATGCGGTCCGGAGCATCCTTGCCGAACGTGTAGTTCATCAGTACGGCGCCGGTTGCCCAAGGAGCGTTCACGTAGCGCTCCTGCAGATGCGAGAGAAAGGCCACACGGTTCTCCGGCGTCATGCCGTACGCGCCGCGGCCGTTGGTGTAGCTCCATCCGCCAAGCAGCAGGGTGGTCTTCTCAGGGAACTCCGCCGGATACACGTGGAGCCGGACGGGCACGGCGGCCGGCCCGGCTGTCGCCGGGCTGCTCAGCAGGATGCGGCCCTCATGGACTCCCGCCGCGACAGCCTCCTCGCCGCGCGGAATGCAGAACTTCATCCATACCTGGCGTACGAGCCCCGGCGGCACGCGAATAGACCATGCATTGTCGGCTCGGACGGCTTCCATGAGTGCCGCCGCGACGGGCACGCCCCGGCCCGTGTCGGTCCAGTCCACCTCGTAGACAGTCACGTACCCGGGCGCGGGCTGTCCGGGAAGCCCCTCGAAGTGAAGCTGCACTTGGATCGGCTCTTCGGTGGAGTTGTAAAGGTTCACCGCCGCCGCCCGGTGCTCGCCGCGCATCGTGTGCACTTCGACTGCCCGGTCCGAGCCGGCAATCGAAGGCAACGCAAAAGGATCGAGCGGGTCCCACGGCCCGGCGGCTTCGGCCACCAGCGGCGCGTGCCCCATCGCGCGCCACAGGTCGGCCTGAAGCCGGAACAGCCGCCCGTGAGCCTCGCTCAATGGCAGAATGGCCTGGAACGAGCGGTCGACCCGAACCGCGGCAGGGTCCAGCGCTTCACGTACTGCAGCCAGCCGGTCGAGGAGCCCTGCCCGTACAACCTCATCGGACAGCGTTGCTTCGCGCAATCGGGTTTCCATTGCGGCCGCATCGGCTTGGAAACGGTGGGCCAATGCCGAATTGCTCCGCCACTGGATGAATACCTCGGCAACGTCGTCCACCTGTTCGCCGGCGGGCGGCTTGGCCAGCAACTCGTCCGGCCCGCGGAAGACCTCGACCTCATCGACGAAAAGGTAGGAGCCGCCCGCCGGTGGAACGGCCACGAACCGCACGTACCGGCCGCGTGTCTGCAACCCGTCGGTCGCCAGCCGGCGAATCGCGTATCCTTCGGGCAGGGGTCCGTGGGCCTTCCGGTCCAGTTCGACCAGGTCGCCTGCGTTGTGGTAGGTCTTGCCGTCGTCACTGGTAAGAATCTGAATTGCCGCCGGCCAGGTTACCTGGGCCGCGCCGGCTGCCGTGTTGAACGACACGCCGGCAATCGGCTGCACCTTGCCCAAATCGACCGTAATGACCACGTACGCCGCGCTGCTCCAGCCCACGGTGCTCGTCTGAGTCCAGAAGTAGCCGGTCGTCGTCTTGCCGTCGGTGAGTTGGATGACGTCGTCCGGGTCGGTGCAATGCCGGTAATTCGGTGCGGGATGCAGGGTGTACTTGGCCCCCAGAGCGATATTGGCGACGAGCTGGTCTGAATGCTCCGCCTGCCCGGTTGGCTCCGGGGCGCTGGCCAATGCCGATGCGCCGTATGTCCAGAAGAAGCAAGTAATGCAGATACATGGTGCTGACAATGACTTCATGGCTAAGCTCCTGGCGGGTTTTGCAGATTGTAGTTTGTAGGGTGGGTGGTTCCGGCTGTCGGCTCGTCGCGCGTGTGCATTCCCGGACGAGTGGCTTTGCCGCGGCGGTGAGGTTCACCGCGGTATGCAGCCGGGTTCACCCACGCGGGCGTTGACTTCATGGTTAAGCTCCCGGCGGGTTTTGCAGATTGGTTCCGGCTGTATCAGTAGTGTAGGGTGGGTGGTTCCGGCTGTCGGCTCGTAGCGCGTGTGCGTTCCCGGACGAGTGGCTTTGCCGCGGCGGTGAGGTTCACCGTGGCATGCAGCCGGGTTGACCCACGCGGGCGTTTTTTGGAAAACCCTTGCACATTACATTCTCAATCACAACGGATCGCGTGGGTGAACCTGGCTGCTGAGACAGCCGGAACCACCCACCCTACATCATTACATCACTCGGAATCGCTCTTCTTCAGTTGTTCAAGCATCTCCAGCAAGCGGCTGACCAGCTTGACCGACGCCTGCTCTTCGACGAGGCTGGTGCCCAGCCAGGTCTCGTAGCCGCCCAGTTCGTGTTGCTCCGGGGTGGGCAGGTAGGAATACGACCCGTTGGCAAAGGAGATGGTAAACGCGGGCTTCAGCGGGCTGCGCTCCTTCAGTTCCAGCCCGGTCTCGGCGAAGACCTCGAACGGCAGCCCCGCAATACCGACCGGTCCGATTCGCAGGGCCTGGACGGGCACCGCTACTTCGTCTGGCACTTCAAGTTGACGGAGGATCCGCCCGGCGTAATTCCGCTCATGTCGGTGATACACCGGCTCGCCTTCGGGCTTTGCGAGCACGCCGCGCATGTAGGCAACCAGTTCCTCGTTCGGCTTGCGTGCGGCCAAGGTCACTTCGTCGAACTTGGCAGCCAGCGGAACCCATTCGTGAAATTCAATCTGTCCATGCGCCTTCAGGACGGCTTGCGCGGCGCGGTCGGCCACCTCGCGCATTCTGGCGTAGGGCGGATGCCGCTCGCCGCCCTCGCGGTGATTGCGGTTGTTGATGTCGCCGCTGGTGCCGTTGGACATGATGCCCACGAAGGGCGGATCGAGCCGGTCGGCGCCGAGCAGTTCCTGAATCCGGTCGGCGAACGCTCCGAAGTACCCGGCCGATACGTGCCCTGCCGGAATACCGCCCACGTAGTGCAGCGAGTAATTCGCCAACAGGGCAATCGGCCGGCCCTCGACCGTCTGGAGTGAGAGGAAAGCGATTTCCGCGTCGGTCGGCCCGGCCGGCTTGATCAAGGTTTCATGACCTTGCGGCGGGTTCATGCGCACGCGGTCCATCCCGCCGAACGGGTTCCGCAAATGATCACCCGGCTCCATGTACCACCGGCGGTTGAATACGTCGCCCGGCAACTCGGCGCTGCCGAAGCCGATCCGCGCCGGCGCCAGGTTGTTGAGCGCCGTACGGACGCCGTCGGCCATGCGGCGGGCGAGGAAATGCTGGTATTCGTTCAGTTCATCCGTGGCAAGCCGCCTGGCGGATCGGGCGCTCGGGCCGGAGTGGGTGTGCGTCGCGGCAAGCAGCACGTGCTTGCCTGGAATGCCCGTTTCCTCCTCGATCCACCCGCGCGCCGCGTCGCCGACCTCCCGGCAGAAGCCCAGGTTGTCGGCGATGACGACAACAATCCGGTTATCACCGTCGTCGAGCACGAGGCACCGTGCCCACAGTTCGTCGTTGACGTGGCTGGCCGGCTGGGGCACCCACTCGCCGACCAGCAATGCGCCCATGGGCGGGGTGATGTTGCTCTTCGCGGCGCCCGCGCGGAAAACGCGCTCCGACGCTGCCGCCGGGCAGAAAGCCAAACCGGCCAGAACACCCGCGGCGGCCAGTACTCGGATGAACCAACGACGCTGGGAAGCTGCGACTACACGGCGCCCCATGGTGGAGACCTCCTGGAAATTGCGGTGTGGTACGGCGATGTTCGCCAACTATCAAGGACATTCTAGCCTCGTGCGCAGATACTGCGTGCACGGTCAGAACGCTGAGGCGGGAATCGGCTTTCCGGAGGCCGACAGGCACAACCGGTCCCATACGGATGCATAGTTGAGCGACCGGCTGGTCTCGATGCTGTCGCTGATCCAGTGGACGCTTCCGTCGGCGAAGCAGGTGTAAATGCCGCGCGTGTGCGCGCTCCGCGGGCCGGCCTGCCGGTTCGGGTTGGTCGAGGTCTCGTTATAGCACGTCATTCGCTCGCGGAGAAGGAATTCCTCCCCAACCGCGTCGTACACCTCCTGGCAACCGGCGATGTCCTCGGAGTTGGGAAGGATGCTGTTCGGCCCGGCCACGTCGCCCACGTATCCGTGGGCCCAGCAAGAGCTGGGGCCCGCGCCCGACATGGCCCACGTGCCGCGCACGTCGTGCGAAACCACGCCGGCGCGAAGCTCCATCAACAGAATGGTGTTGCTGGTGCCGTCGCGTATCTGGGCGATCTCGCAGGAGGCGTTGGCGCCCATCACGCCGCGCACCCGGTTGTCGCCCCAAGACGTCAGTTTTGCCGCGCAACCCACGTCCGGACCGCCATCCAGGCCGGGAATCATGTCGCAATGGGCCGTGTCCGACTGGAAGCCCAGTGCCCCGTTGGCGCCGTAGTTGCCGCGGCCCCAGTTGGGACCGTGGTTGCTCGTTTGGGAACTCCCCGAACGCCCGCTGTAGTTCGTGCGGTTGTTCGGATCGCTCGGGCAACGCATGACCGAAAGCTGCGCGGAGCGAGGGACTGCGTTGTCGGCATGATTGATCGGCAGCGACAACGTGAACGCATCGTACAGCGCCTGCTGCTCCAGAAACGGCAAGACCATGATGGCCCAATTTTCCCGCAGGTTATTCTGGTTCTGCATTCGCATGCTGGCCGCTGCCATGCCGGGGTGCAGGTCGACCCAGTGCGAGGCCGGCGGGAACATGCCGTACATGCTCTCATAGTTCAGGCATGCCAGGCCCAACTGCTTGAAATTGTTCTGGCATTGCAGCCGCCGGGCCGCCTCGCGCGCACTCTGCACGGCCGGCAGCAGAAGAGAAATGAGAATGCCGATGATGGTAATCACCACCAGCAGTTCCACCAGGGTAAAAGCGTTCGAGCGAGCTTTCATCTTGATCTCCTTCTCCAGGGGCGCCGGACCCGATTCCATCCGCATGGCTAACCGCCGCGGCGCCGGCAAGCGACGGCCCACATTCCCGCCAGGGCCAGGAGCAGCAGGGTGCCCGGCTCAGGAATGGCGAACAGTTCGTATTGACGCTGGTAGTGCATGGCAACCGCAGCCGGGTCGAGCGCATAATTGTACACGCGGAACTCGTCGATCAGACCTTGGAAGTACTGGGAACCCGCCCAGGAGCCGATATACAGTGTACCGCCGCTGCCCAGGTACGGTGTGGCAGCGGTTTGTTCGGCCACCATCTGGCCATCGTAATAAATCCGCCGTATGCCGGTGTTTGCTTCAGGATTGTTGAACTCGTAGGTGAACGCCAGGTGGCGCCAGTCGCCGGGCTCGAACACCCCGGTAGCCGTGTCGAGTGCATTGGCCCACCAGTCGAAGCGGATCCTGCCGTTGTCGTAAATTCGCAAATGCATGTCGCGCTGCGTTGACTGGCCGTCGTTCCTGTCAGTCTTGGACATGATGACCTGCTCGCCGGTGGGATTACTCTGGTTGACCCACATTTCGATGGTGAACGATCGCTCATCAAAATCCAACACGCGGTCCGTGGCAACTTCAACCCGGGAGCTGCCATCAAAACCCAATGCCGAGCACCCGTAGGCGCCGGGCTGCCGGTACTGGTTGCCCGTGTAGTTGCCCGAATACATGCCAGTAGCGTCGCGGATTGGTCCTGAGCGGTCTTCCATGTGCATGACCAGCAGCGGCACTTCGGGCTGGAACTGCGCGTACCGCCCGGTTGCGTGGCGGGCGACGGTCGCGGCGTCGAGCGCGTAGTTGTAAATGCGCGCTTCATCCATCGTCCCCTGGAAATGCTGGCCGCTTGCGCCGCTATACCATCGGCCGAACTGCAACGCCGCGTCGTCGCCCTGGTAAGCCGTTGCGGGCGTATCGTGAGCCACCTGATTGCCGTCGACGTAAATGTACCGGCTGTTGCCCGTGTCGCCCAGGTCCATGACAAATGCCACGTGATGCCACTGGTCCTGCGTCAGGCTTCCGGCTGGCGCACTCAGGTCGTTGCCGTAGAAGCCGAACAGCAAGGAGCCGCCGTCGAGGACACGCAAATGCATGTCGGCATTATTCGCGCCGGGAGTGTCCCGCTTGGAGAAGATCACCTGCTGGCCGCTGGCGCCGGCTTCCTGCTTAATCCAAGCCTCGACGCTGAAGGAACGATTGGCGAAGTTGATCTCGGTGGAGTCGGCCACGTGGGTCCAATCGTCCGCCCCGTTGTACCCCAAGCCGTAAAGGAACCGGCCGGGCGCCTGCAACGCCGTGCCAGAATATGTGCCGTGGTTGCTCCAGAAGCTACTGTCCTGGATCGGGTTCGCGGCATCGTCGTTATGATGCACCAGCACGAGGGCCTGGGGCTGATGCGTTTCGTACAGTCCACCGGCGTGGTTGGCCACCGTGGCGGCATCCATGGCCACGTCATGGACCCGCACCTCGTTGATCAGCCCTCGGAAATACTCGCTTGTGCCCCAGGAGCCGATGTAGAACGGCCCGCCGCTGCCCTTGTAAGGTGTTATATTCGACTGATTGGCGACGATCTGGCCGTCGTAGTAGATCTTCCGGACGCCGTTGCCGGCTACTGGATCGTAGTCGTACGTGAACGCCAGATGGTGCCAGTTACCCGGAATGAACGTGCCGACGGGCGAGTTGGCTGAATTGCCGTACCAGTCCATGCGAATCTGTCCAGTATTGTACAGCCGCAAATGCAGGTTTTCCAGGCTCGTGCTCGCCGTATCCCTTTTCGACGCCACGAGTTGGTTGCCGGTGGGTCCCGGGTCCTGGTTCACCCACATCTCGATGCTGAACGAACGGTCGTTCAGGTCGAACGGGTTGCCGACGTCGACGTGGCTGGAACCGTTGAACCGCAGCGCCGTAACGAACGGCGACGGATGGCCGTAGCCGGCGGCCCCGCCAGTGAACGTTCCGTGGAAATCGTTGCCCGACACGTCGAGGATCGGCCCGGACGCCTCATTCAAATGCCACACGCCCACCAGTGCCGCGCAAGCAACGCGAGGACCAAGGCCGGGGAACATCAGAACCAGCAGCGAGGCGGCAAGAAATTGCGACGGACTTCGCATGGCGATCCACCTGCGTAACAAAAGCCTTGGGTGTAGGAGACGCATACCTTCACCTAGCCAGATAGTGTCGATACTACACCGTCCGCCACCGTTTTGCAAGCATCTGACGGCACTTTCTTTCCCTGCCACGCTCAGTGCGCCGTTCCCGGGAGTGGTACCAACCCACCCAAGCCAACCCCCCAGCCGCCCGCGGGCAAGTGCCCGTGTGCGGCCGCGTGCGATGCGGTGGCAAGCCCTATCTGCTTGTTCGAGCACTGAAGCCGCCTCGCGCGCACTTATTGACCTGCCGGCTGCTCCGGAATATCGTTAAATTCAACGGGAAGAGCTTTTTCCGCTCCCTAACCGTTCACCGGTGACTGAGCAACCGGCGGGCATTTTTATGCGATGTATGCGTTCATTCAGCGTCGGCCTCTTCCTGCTGGCGTCGTGTACCGGCGCATCGGACGCCGTCCGGGACGATTCGCCCGAAGCCGTGCCCATCGTCCAGGCGGCCGAACAGGAGCAGCCGGGGGAAGATCGGGAAGAGCCGCAGCGGGAACAGAAGCAGCAGCAGCAGACGCAGGCGGGGGCGCCGAAGGCAACTCTCGTGGCCGCGCCGAAGGCCGGTTCCGTTTCGTTCTCACGCGATATTCGGCCGATCCTTTCCGACAACTGCTTCGCCTGCCACGGGCCCGATCCCGACACCCGCAAGGCCGGACTGCGGCTCGACGTGTTTGAGGCGGCGGTGGACAAGCAGCGCGGCCGGCCTGCGATTGTGCCCGGCGACCCGGACGCCAGCGGAATGGTTCGGCGCATCGGCTCGCCGCAGCCGGGCCTGGTCATGCCGCCGCCGGCCACGGGGAAGACCGTTCGCCCGGAGCAACTGGCCCTGATTTCTGACTGGATCCGGCAGGGGGCCGGCTACGAGCCGCACTGGGCGTACGTCGGCCCGGAGCGGCCGCCCGAGCCCGAGGTGCGCGACGCCGACTGGGTGCGCAATCCAATCGACCGCTTCATCCTGGCGCGGCTGGAGGCAGCGGGCGTAACGCCCGCGCCGGTGGCGGAGCCGCACGTGCTGTTGCGGCGGGTGTATTTCGATCTGATCGGGCTGCCGCCCACGCCCGACGACCTGGACCGGTTCCTCGCCGACGAATCGGCCGACGCCTTCGAGCGCGAGGTGGACCGGCTGCTCGAGTCGGTGCACTACGGCGAACGCATGGCCATCCACTGGCTCGACCTGGTGCGCTACGCCGATACGGTCGGCTTCCACGGCGACCAGCCGGTGCCCGTTTCGCCCTACCGCGATTACGTGATCGACGCCTTCAACGAAAACATGCCGTTCGACCAGTTCACTCGCGAGCAACTTGCCGGCGACCTGCTGCCCGACGCCACCGTGCGCCAGCGGGTGGCCGCTGCGTACAACCGGCTGAACAGAATGACGGCCGAGGGCGGGGCGCAGGCGAAGGAGTATCTGGCGGTGTACGCGGCCGACCGCGTGCGCACGACGGCGTCGGCCTGGCTCGCCTCGACCATGGCCTGCGCCGAGTGCCACACGCACAAGTTCGACCCGACCACCATCGAAGACTTCTACCGTTTCGCCGCCTTTTTCGCCGATATCGAAGAGCGCGGCGTGTACGACGGCTCGGGCACCGATTTCCCGCCGTACATGGAAACCGAGTCGGGCGAGAAGGTGCTGGCCACCGTTGCCGCCACGCCGCGCGTTACCCGCGTGCTGCCGCGCGGGAATTGGATGGACGATTCCGGCGAGGTGGTCGAGCCCGGCGTGCCCCATTTCCTGCCGCCGATTGAGCGCGGCGACGCCGAGCGCCGCCTCACGCGCCTCGACCTGGCCAACTGGCTCGTCGCGCGCGACAATCCGCTTACCGCCCGGGCGTTCGTCAACCGGAAGTGGCAGCAACTGTTCGGCACCGGCCTGTCGAGGGTGCTCGACGACCTGGGCATGCAGGGCGAGTACCCCGAGCACCGGGAGCTGCTCGACTGGCTGGCGGTGGAGTTCATGGATTCCGGTTGGGACATGAAGCACATGATGCGGCTGATGGTCACCAGCGCGGCGTACCGGCGCAGCTCGACGCCCACACGGGAGCAGTTCGCCGCCGATCCACTGAACCGCCTGCACGCCCGGCAGGCGCGGCCTCGCCTGCCCGCCGAACTCGTGCGCGACGTGATCCTCCACGTCAGCGGCCTGCTGGAGCCGAAGGTGGGCGGGCCGAGCGTCATGCCGTATCAGCCGGCCGGCTACTACGCGGAACTCAACTTCCCCAAGCGGGAATACGAGCAGAGCACGGGCCCCGACCAGTACCGCCGCGGGCTGTACACGCACTGGCAGCGCACGTTCCTGCACCCGCAACTCGCGGCGTTCGACGCGCCGCAGCGCGAGGAGTGCACCGCGCAGCGGCCGGCTTCCAATACGCCCATGCAGGCGCTCGTGCTGCTGAACGATCCGTCGAACGTCGAGGCGGCGCGGGTGTTCGCCGAGCGCATCGTTCGCACGGGCGGCGATACGCCCGAGGCGCGGCTGACGTTCGCGTTCCGCCTGGCGCTGGCCCGCGAGCCCGCCACGAAAGAGCGCGACGCGCTGCTGGGCCTGCTGGCGTCGCGGCAGGAGCACTTCGCCGGCCGGGAGGACGAGGCGAAGCAACTGATTTCCGTCGGGCAGCACCCCGCGGCCGACGACCTCGACCCGGCCGAACTGGCCGCCTGGACCATGGTCGCCCGCGTCCTGTTCAACGTGCAGGAGCTGTTTGTCCGCTATTGAGAAGGCTGATTGCGTTATGAACGAACCGTGGAGAGAATCGCTGCTGCGGCAAACCCGGCGGCACTTTCTCGGGGCCGGCCTGCAAGGGCTGGGCACCGCGGTGCTGGCGTCGCTTCTGGCGCCGTACGCGCGCGGGGCGGACGCCGAACCGGCCGGCGAAGAGCACTGGCGGGGCGTCGTCGACCCGTTGCACCACGTGCCCAAGGCGAAGCGGGTCATCCAGTTGTACATGGCGGGCGGACCGTCGCATTACGAAACCTTCGACTACAAGCCCAAGCTGGCCGAACTGGACGGCCAGGAAATGCCCAAGTCGTTCACCGAGGGGCAGCCGATCGCCCAGTTGCAGGGCGAGGCCCTCCGCTGCTTCGGGCCGCAGCATCCGTTCAAACGGTGGGGCAGGAGCGGGCAGGAAATCGCCACCATCTTCCCGCACATCGGCGGCGTGGCCGACGACCTCTGCATCATCCGCTCGATGCATACCGACCAGATCAACCACGATCCGGCCCACCTGTTCATGAACACCGGCACGCTCATCCCCGGCCGGCCCAGCATGGGCTCGTGGGTGCTATACGGCCTGGGGGCCGAGACCGACAACCTGCCGGGCTTCGTCGTACTCACTTCCGAGGGCGGCGGGCAGGGGCAACCGATCTCCAGCCGCCAGTGGGCCAGCGGCCTGCTACCCGGCCGGTTCCAGGGCGTGCAACTTCGCTCGACCGGCAACCCGGTGCTGTACACCGAGAATCCGCCGGGCGTGTCGACCGAGTGCCAGTCGGAAGTGGTGCGCGTGGTGGGCAAGCTGAACGAGACGCTCAACGCGGCCGTCGACGATCCCGACGTCGCCACGCGAATCGCCCAGTACGAGTTGGCGTTCCGCATGCAGATGAGCGTGCCGGAACTGGCCGACTACTCGCAGGAGCCCGACTACATCAAGGAGCTTTACGGCACCCAGGGAGGCGACGGCACGTTCGCCTCGAACTGCCTGCTGGTCCGACGCCTGGCCGAACGCGGCGTCCGCTTCATTCAGGTGTACCACCGCGGCTGGGACCACCACGGGCAGGTGAAGCAGGGGACGGAAACGGCGGCCAGGCTGGTCGACCGGGCGTCGGCCGCCCTCATTACCGACCTCAAACAGCGCGGCATGCTGGACGATACCCTGATCATCTGGAGCGGCGAGTTCGGCCGCACGCCCATGCAGCAGGGCAATGGCGGGCGCGACCACCACATTCGCGGCTTCTCCCTGTTCATGACCGGCGGCGGCGTGCGGCCCGGCATGACCTTCGGCGCCACCGACGAGTTGGGCTACCACGCCGTCGAACACCCCATGCACGTGCACGACTTCCACGCCACCATGCTCCACCTGCTGGGCATCGATCATAAGCGGCTGACCTACCGTTTCCAGGGCCGCGACTTCCGGCTTACCGACGTGTTTGGAAACGTCGTGCGGAAGATCCTCCTTTAGCGCAAATCACAACCTACGGGAACCAGTCCCCCTTTTCGGAGAGACGGTAACGACCATGGAAATCACTCTTGGCGATTTGTTGGCCTGGGCAGGCCGATTCCACCCGATGCTCGTCCACCTGCCGATCGGCGGGCTGGCCGTATTGCTGTGCCTGGAGGCGATGCACGTGTTCCGGCTGCGGCAGCAGGACGCCGCCCACCGCGGGCTGGCGATCGGATTCGTGGCGCTCTCGGCCCTCGCGGCGGCCACCACCGGCTGGCTGCTGTACTCGGCCGACGGTTGGGGCGGCATACTGGCCGAACGGCATCGGGCTCTGGGCATCGCGTTCGCCGCCGCCGCATGCCTCGCCTGGCTGGCCTGGTTGGTCGGGTACGGCAGGACCTTTGGCGGTTTCCTCGTGGCGGCCGCACTGTGCCTTGGCCCCGCCGGGCATTACGGCGGCATGCTCACCCACGGCCCGAACTACCTCAGCGAACGGGCGCCCGAACCGATTCGCAGTTGGATGTGGGTCGATACGGGCGCGAAGCCCGAGCCGCCCCCCGCCGCCGAGCCCCCTTCCGCCGACGAGTCCGACAAGACCGAAGTGTTTGTGCACCTCGTGCAGCCGATCCTGGCGGAACACTGCACCGCCTGCCACGGCCCGCTGGTGGTCAGCGGCGATTTGCAGCTCGACTCGCACGCGGCGCTGCTTGCCGGCGGCAGCAGCGGGCCCGCGGTGGTCCCGTCCGATCCCGGAGCGAGTTTGCTTTACATCCGTATTACCCTGCCTGAAGAAGACCCCAAACGCATGCCGCCGGCCGGGCAGCCGACCTCGCCGACCGACGCTCAGATCGCGCTGATCCGCTGGTGGATTGCCGAGGGCGCGCCGGCCGACGCGCTCCTGGCCGACCTAGAGCCCGACGCCGAGACCCGCCGCCTGCTCGACGCGCTGCAACCGCAGCCGGAGGAAGAGCCCGAGGAACAGCCCGAGGCCAAACCCGAGCCCGAGCCCGATGTGCCGGCTGCCGAGCCGGAGCCCGAGCTGCTCCCGGCCGAGCAGGTCGATCCGCTGATCGCCGAGTTGCGGGAGCGTTACCAGGCAGGCGTGCGCCGCATCGCCGGCGAGCGGCCGTGGGTCGACGCCGACCTGTCGCTGCGCGGCGAGGCGATCAACGACGCGGCGCTCGAAGCGCTTAGCGAACTCGGGCCGAACCTGCGGGCATTGTACCTCAGCGGCACGGCGGTGACCGACGACGGCGTCGTCGCCGCGGTGCCCCGCATGCCGAACCTCACCATCCTGCACCTCGACCGGACCGCCGTCACCGACGCGGTGCTCGAACCGATTGCCGGCCTGCCGCACCTCGAGGTGCTCAACCTGTACGGCACCGGCGTCACCGACGCCGGCCTGCCCGCGCTCGAGCGGCTTGCCTCGCTCCGCAGCCTTTCGCTCTGGAACACGCAGGTAACCGAGGAGGGCGCCCGCCGCCTGACCCAGGCGTTTGAAGACCCCGAACGCCTGCGGCAATGGGAACAGCAGGTCGCCGACTTGCAGCACAAGATCCTCCACCACGTTCCCTCCATCCAATTCGGCCCCCCCGCGCCGGAGTAACCGCGGCGAGGGAGGGCGTCAACTTGAGGAGAAGCCGCAACCCCCGTCGCAGCGGGGCGCAAAGGCTCGGCACTTGGCACTTCCTCGGCGACGGCCCGCAGCCCCTGGACGGCGGAACCGGCATACGCTAGCATGACTGCTGTTGCGGCCGTGAAGACGTGAGCTGTGTCGGTGTGTCGGATCGAGGAACTTGTGATTCGAACACTGGTCGTTGGCCCTGGCCAGTGAACGTTGGTCCGTTAGCCGCAACAGGAACCTATGGCAAAGCGTATTACATTCGAATCGCCCTTTGATATCTACAGCGTCAGTGAAGTCATCGGGGAAGGGGGCGCAGGTCTCGTTTACGGGGTCACCAACGCCGCTGGAGAACCCTTCGCCTTGAAATGCCTTGCTCCTGCACGCATAACCGCCGAGCGCCTTAAGCGGTTCAAGAACGAAGTTCAGGACTCCTGATCTCAGCTGGAATTTTCGGTGACACCATTTTCTGGGACGCCAAGGGTATAGCGGAGGCGGAAGTCGGTGCCGGGGTATGCCCTTTCGGTGGCGTTGAGGTGACACAGCAGGTGCTGCACCGCTCGGTTGAAGCGGGGATTGGCCAGTGTGTGAAGACGGACCTCCAACACGCGACCGGCACCATCTGGGATGATGTCTGCGTCCGAGCGAAACAAGTCGCGAAGCAGTGAACGCGAATCGTCTCCCCGACGGAGTTCCTCCCGCAATAGGCCCGACATAGCCGTTTCTGCACGATAGGCGACCAGCTTCACCGTGTCGGTCAATCGCTTGCGACTGGGAGCCAATCGTTCGAACTTCGCGTCCGCCGGGAAGTCATCCCAGGCCAAGTGTCTCGACATGCCGGCCATCTGTTCCTTCAACGAATGGACCTCGTGCTCCAGTTGTTCAATCTCCTCTCGCAAGTCCGCCTTCTGCCGTTCCCAGCGGGCGGTTTTGGTTTCATCCGCCTCGCTCTGTAACGTCAACGCCGCGAATCGGGCTTGACGTTGCGTGAGCTTTCCTTTGGCGGACCTCGATTGGCGGTCTCGGTCGAAGATCATCAGGAATCGGCTGCGGTAGGGATCGGCATCGAGTTCCTCCTGCGTCGGTTGACCAGGCACGTCGTGCAACAGCCGTGGTACGATGTCGTTTTCGATGGCCTCCAGAATACCGTGGTCGATCGTTCGCTCGACGGAAAAGAACGGCTGGCCCAAGGCGTCATTGACCCAATAGTCCGTCGTACCCCGCAAACACAACCGTTGGCGGGACACATAGCGGCGCGGCAACTGCGTCAGGTGGCCGTGATAGAGACGCACGTGGCCGTCGACATACAGCGTGCCGGCCAACTCCGGTTCCTGCTGGAGCCAGTCCCGGGAGAGCAAGCCGGCCCAGATTCCCGGCGCCTGGCCTGCTTGGTCTTGGCTGAGTTGCTGGAGTCTGTTTCGCAGGCAACGGACTTCCGGCACGCGGTCCAGGCCCATCAGCTTGCCGAGTTCGCCGGGCGATTCGTATTGCAGTTGCTCGACCGTACGAATGCGGCACAAGGCCATGTAGGCCAGCAACAGGACCACATGCAGCGTGGTGTAGTAGCCCGTCAGGGTGGGGAACGCCGTGGGCAGATGACGAAACAATCCGTTCTCGGCCAACGCCGGAAGGGCGCACAGCACGCCGCCATAAGAAACATCGCGGCACGGCACAAATTGCGTCGGTGCTCCTCCGGACAATTTTCCCAAGGAAGCCAGCACTCGCTCGATCGGCCGCGTACAAGCGATCCCCATTTGTTCGCCCGCGGCCCGGTCCTCATGGCTACGCTTGGATTTATCGCTGGGCGAGGGATGGCTGGCCTGTCCAGTGGCCACGAGAGTCCGGCAAGGCGACCGTTCGGGGGCGGCCCCGTTGGAATCTGCAGCGGCTGCCTCAGGCTCGTTGCTGTCGCCAGAGTTCGCCGGGCGGTCCGGCAGTTGGACCCGTCCTTGGTCAATCGCTTTGCGAAGCGTGCCGTAGGCAATGTCGAGTTGGCGAGCGACCTCTGTTCCGGGAAGTCCTTCTTCGAAAAGCTGTCTGGCCTGACGGATGACTTCGGGAGTCATCACCGAAGCTCCGCGAGTTCGTCGCGGCTGGTAGAAGCCCTGGATGCCTTGCTGGCGATACTTCTCGACGCTCCGCAGCACGCTACTCTTGGAAACGCCAAAGGCTCTGATGATGTCCGCCTGCTTGACGGCCCCTTGGACGCAGAGCTGCGCGGTGAACATGCGAAAGGCTTTCTGATCACACGGCTACATCGGCATCGAAAAGGACACCAGCAACCGCTGGTACGTCGACAGCGCCGGCGTCAATACCGGCCATATCCGCATGTACAATATGAAAGCTGGCAGCGGTGGTAATGTTTTCCAAATTAACAGCGTTCTCCAGGCCGGCCGATGGCAGCACGTGGCGATTATCGATGATGCAAACAACACAAGCGTATACGTTGACGGCATCTACAAGGGAGGCGTCAGCCAATCGTTCGACTACTCCAGTCTGCCCAATGACAGCATTCTCCGTCTTGGCGCGATCCTTCACGGCGGCACCGCCGGCTACCAGTATCTAAAGGGCGCTTTGGACGACTTCGGCATCTGGAATTCCGCCCTGACGGCGTCGCAGGTGAACGCGCTGTACAACCTGGCCAACTATCCCGCTTTCGGGTACGACCTGGGCAAGGTGCAGCAGCTACTCGAGGTCCACGGCGGAGGGGTGAGTTCGGAACCCGTTGCCATTGGCAGTCGCACGTGGAACTACACGACCGGGCTGACCACCGACCCGGCCCGCCTTGGCAAGGTGTTCGTGGTGGACGGCCAGTACACCGTCGCGCTGGACGGAACCGGCGCCGGGGTGGCGTCCGACTTGCCGAGTAACATGGTCGCCTATTGGCGCTTCAATGAGACGTCGGGAACCACCGCCGCCGACTCCTCGCCAAGCGGACTGGACGGAACGCTCACCGGCGCGAGCGGCAACCTTCCGACTTGGATCGACGGCAAGTTCGGCGGCGCCCTGCGCTTCGGCGGCGGTGCAACGGGCGAACACGTCGAAATCGGCAGCGACAACGTCGTCACCAGCCTGTCCGGCCCCAAGACGTTCTCCTTCTGGACCAGGGTGAGCAGCGATTCAACGGCGAACGGCTTCCTAACCATCGACAACGGTACCTCGTCAAACCGTTGGTACATTGACGACCAAGGCAATGCCGGCGACCTCCGCATGTTCCAGGTCGGCGGCGGAAGCACCACCGAGGTGTTTCGCGTTGAGAAAGTGCTCAACTACAACAGCACCGAGTGGCAGCATGTCCTTGTAACCGACGACGGCACCGGGGCCGGCGGCACCCGCGTCTTCGTGGACGGCCAACTTGCCGGCACGCGGGACTCGTTCGACTACTCCGGCCTCCTGCCCGGCAGTGTGCTGCGCCTGGGCGTTGCCCGGCATTCCGGGAGTTACCAGTATTTCCGAGGCGACCTGGACGACTTCGGCGTCTTGAGCGCAGTGCTGACAACGCCGCAGGGGAAGGCCGTTTACAGTCTTGGGAATCACCGCGTCCTCGGAAATGATCTCGGCCAGGTGCATCAGCTACTCGAGGTCCACGGTGCCGGGGGGGGCTCGGAAATGGTTGGCGGGCGACAGTGGAGTTACACGACCGGCCTGAGTACCGACTTGGCCGACCTGGGAAGAGTAGTGGTCGTCGACGGCAAGTATACCGTCGCACTCGATGCTTCCGGCGCCGGCGTCTCGACTCAGCACAACCTGATCGCCTACTGGCGCTTCGACGAATCCTCGGGAACGACCGCCATCGATTCGTCGGCGAGCGGGCTGGACGGAACCCTCAAGGGCACCGGCGGGAACTTGCCAACCCGGATCGTTGGCAAGTTTGGCGGCGCCTTGGACTTCGGCGGCTCGGGAAACCGGCACGTGGAGATTGGCAGCGACAACATAGTGACCCAACTCTCCGGTGAAACGACCGTCGCGTTTTGGGCCAAACTGCCCGAAACAACGTCTGGCTCCAACGGGTTTATCAGCATTGGCAAGGACAGCAACAACCGCTGGTACATCGACGACGACAACCGTAACGGGCGCGTTCGCGTGTGGCATGTCGAGCCCGACGTATCGACTGGCCTGTCCTTCCAAACCGCCAGTGGAGTACTTGCCTACGGCCAGGACGTCTGGCAGCATGTGGTCCTTTCCGACGACGGTCAGAATACCCGCGTCTACGTCGATGGTGTTCTCCGAGGCACGTACGCTGCGTTCGACTACTCGGGCCTGCCCAACGATAGCGTGTTGCGGCTGGGTGCCCGGTTTGTCTCCAGCATCGAATCCATGCAGGGCGCCTTGGACGACTTCGGCATCTGGAACACGGCGTTGACAGCGCCGCAGGCGGCGGCCCTGTATAGCTTGGGCAATACCGCCGATATCAACCACAATCTTGGCCAGGTGCAGGAACTGTTCGATGCCTACAACGCCCGCGAGGGCCGTAGCGTGCGGCACGGCAGCCTCCAGTGGAACTACGCGACCGGCCTGCCGACGACCGCCGCCACGCTCGGCCAGGTGGCCAAGGCCGACGGCCGTTACACGGTTGCCCTCGACGACACCGGCGCCGGCTTCGTCGCCAACGCCGAACTGATTGCCCACTGGCGGTTCGACGAAGCCTCGGGCACCGTCGCCTACGACTCGGCCGGAACGAACGACGGCACGCTCCAAGGCGGTGGCAGTCTTCCAACCCGGGTGGAAGGCAAGTTCGGCAACGCCCTGCGTTTTGGCGGCGGCGGAAGCGGTCAACAAGTCGTCATTGGCGCCGACAACGTCATTACCGATCTTTCCGGTCCCAAGACGTTCTCCTTCTGGACCAAGCTGGAGTCGGGCAACAGCTCGAACCACGGGTTCATCGGCATCGATAAGGATACCAGCAACCGCTGGTACGTCGACACCGGCAGCAGCAGTGTCGGCAATATCCGAATGTGGGAAGGTGCCACTGATGGTGAAATCTTCCGGGTCAACAACGTTCTGCAGAATGACCAGTGGCAACACGTGGTCATTCGAGACGACGGAAATGCCACGAGCGTGTATGTCGACGGCATCTACAAGGGAGGGGCCAACGAATCGTTCGACTACTCCAATTTGCCGAATGACAGCATCCTCCGGCTTGGCGCGGTCCTTCACGGTGGCACCGCCGGCTACCAATATCTGAAGGGCAGCTTGGACGACTTCGGCGTCTGGCGCGTCGCGCTCAGCGACCCGCAGATCAAGGCCCTGTACAATGTTGCCCAGCACGCCGACCTGGGCTACGACCTTGGCCAGGCGCAGCAGTTGTTCAACCTGCATCACGACCAGCGCGGCGGCACCCGGCTGAACGGCCGGTACTGGGTGTACGGAACCGGGCTGAGCACCGCCCTGGACGATCTGGGGCAAGTGCTTCAGGACGGCCACAAGTATTCGCTGTCGCTAGCCGGCGACGGCACCGGGGTGTTTGCCCCCGGCAAGCTGATTGCCCATTGGGCCTTCGACGACGGCGCCGGCAGCGTGGCGACCGACTCGGTGGGCAACCTTCACGGCACGCTGGTCGGCAGCAGCGGCAGCACAGGCCAGTGGATTGCCGACGGTCCGTTGGGCGGCGCATTGCAGTTGGACAGCAGCCGGAACCAGTACGTACTGGTCGGCAGCGACAACGTCGTGACGAACCTGCCCGGCGAAAAGACCATCGCCTTTTGGACCCGCGTGGAGCAAGGCAGTTCCACCAGCAACGGCTTCATCAGTATCGATAACGCCACAAGCGCCAACCGCTGGTACCTGGACACTACGGCCGCCGCTGCCACGCATATTCGCGCATACAAGGTTGTGGACGGTGCTGCCAGCGAACTCTTCCGGGTAGAGAACGTCTTCGAGTTCGGCGCGTGGCAGCATGTGGTGGTCACCGACGACGGGACTGGCAGCGGGGGCGTGAAGGTGTTCGTCGATGGAGAACTCGTCGGCACACGCAATTCGTTCGAGTTCGCCGACCTGCTGCCAACCAGTGTCCTTCGCCTCGGCGCAGCCCGGCACAGCGGCAGTCTCCAGTACCTTGAGGGCGCGCTGGACGACTTCGGCATCTGGAGCGTTGCCCTGACCGCGCCGCAGGTTGCCGGCCTGTACCAGTTTGCCTTGGACCCGGCCCTCGGCTACGACCTGGGCATGATGCAACAGCTTTTCGACCATCACGAACTCGGCCCCGGGGGCGGCGAACTGAGCCTCGACGGATTCTGGCGATGGGAGTTCACCGACGGGCTCGACACCGGTTTGGGACTGCTGACGGAGCAGAGTGGGCGTTACTTCTTCCAACTCGATGCCGCCGGTACCGGGCTGACGGCCATCCCCGAGCCCGGCACGTTCGCTTTGGCAGCGTTGGCACTCATCGTCCTGTTGCCCTTCCGCCGGCGACGGTCTTGACGATTTGGCCCGCGGGCCCGGAATGGCGTCCTGGAAGAGCTGAGCGGATCGGTTCAACGGGTGGCCGGTTGATGGTGTTCGCAGACCGCCAGCTCACTCCACTTCCACGAACACGCCTTCTCCCGGCGGCAGCGTTGCATGGTTGCCAGTCACCGTCCTGCGGCGGTAATCTCACGATTGCCGGTTATCCTTCCGTCTCTGGCCTGGAAAGTCTCGCTCGATCGCCTTCAACGGGTGTCCTACACCGTCGGTATGGCGCATAATGATAGGAGAAGGGAACCATGCCGTGGAAAAAGATCGATTACCCGACTCCCAGACGCCGGACTCCCAGCCGCCCGAGTCTGAACGACCGAAGCCGCCCGAACACAAGCCACCCATCTTTGGGGGAGGCAACTTATTCTGGTACCTGCTAGGGGTAGGTATCGTCGTGATGCTGCTGGTGAATTTTTGGCAGGATTCCGGGCTGGCGGAGATCCCGTACGGCAAATTGTACACGCTCATCGAGCAAGGCGCGCCGTCCGTCAATCCAGACGCTGCGATCGAACTGGAAGAAGGCCCGGAATCGGCGCCGCTGACCGTCCGCTACTCCGGTCTTTCCGATCTGAAGATTGGCCCGCAGGAGATCACCGGGAAGGTCATTCGCCAGGTGGTCGCCCCCGACGGGAAGCAAACCGAGCCGAAGCAGGTCGCTTTCCGGACTGGCCGGTTGGGCCTCCACGACGACAATAACGAACTGTTCAACTTCGCGCGCGGGCAGGGCTTCGCAGACATCAAAGGCCAGGATCCTCCCGCTCCCTGGCGCATGTGGATGCCCATGATCGTCTTCACGGGTGTCTTCCTGCTGCTGCTTTTGTTCATGATGCGGCACATGGGCGGGGCAGGCTCCGCAATGGCCTTCGGACGCAGCCGAGGACGGCTCATCGCGCAGGAAGACGTGGGAGTCGACTTTGGCGACGTCGCCGGCGTCGAAGAGGCTGTCGACGAACTGCGCGAAGTGGTTGACTTCCTCAAGACGCCCGAGAAATATCAGGTTCTCGGCGGACGCATTCCCAAGGGCGTGCTGCTGGTCGGTCCGCCGGGCACCGGCAAGACGCTGCTAGCGAAGGCGATTGCCGGCGAGGCGGGTGTGCCGTTCTTCAGCATTTCCGGCAGCGACTTCGTCGAAATGTTCGTCGGCGTGGGCGCCGCCCGCGTACGCGATATGTTCCAGCAGGCCCAGGCCAAGGCCCCCTGCATTGTCTTCATCGATGAACTCGACGCCTTGGGGAAGACACGGGGAACGAGCATCGTGGGCGGGCACGACGAACGGGAACAGACGCTCAATGCCCTGCTGGTGGAAATGGACGGCTTCAGTTCGAACTCCAGCGTCATCGTGATGGCGGCCACGAACCGGCCGGAAACGCTCGATCCGGCCCTGCTGCGCCCGGGACGGTTCGACCGCCACGTGCTGGTCGACCGGCCCGACGTGCGGGGACGCGAGGCGATCCTGAAAGTCCACGTGAAGCACGTCACCATGGACGACTCGGTCAACCTCCGGCGCGTGGCGGAGATCACCTCGGGCTTCGTCGGCGCCGACCTGGCCAACCTGGTCAACGAGGCGGCGCTGCTCGCCGCCCGGGCCGGCAAGAAGGCCGTTTCCATGCAGGAGTTCAACGAGGGCGTCGAACGCATCACCACCGGGCTCGAGAAGAAGCAGCGGGTCATCCATGAGGACGAGAAGCAGCGGGTGGCCTATCACGAGAGCGCCCATGCGATGGTGGCCTACTGCCTGCCGAATACCGACCCCGTTCACAAGGTATCGATTATTCCCCGGGGACTGGCTGCGCTGGGCTATACCGTGCAGCGGCCGGAGGGCGACCGGTACCTGATGACTAAGAGCGAACTGGAAGCCCGCATTCAGGTGCTCCTGGCCGGCACGGTGGCCGAAGAGTTGGTTTTCGACGATGTTTCAACGGGCGCCCAGAACGACCTGGAACGCGCGACGGAAATTGCCCGTAGCATGGTTATGGATTACGGCATGAGCCGTCTCGGACGCGTGAACTATCGCGAGAGCCGGCGCGCGATGTTCCTGGGCAATGCCGAAGAACGCATCCCCAGCGAGCGCGCACACAGCGAGCACACGGCACGCGAGATCGACCAGGAAATCCGGCACATCGTGGAAACCTCCCTGGAAAAGGTCCGGCACATCTTGCAGGGGCGCCGCCCGGCCCTGGTCGCCTTGGCCGAAACGCTGATCGACAAGGAAGTGATGGATACCGAGGAACTCAAGGAGATCATCGACCGGGTTTCCGAAAGCCCCATGATCGTCCCGGGAACAGACGAGGTGCCGGTCCGCAAACAGCCAAAGGCCGGCGCGGCGGAGAAGAAGCCGCCCGCGGTTGGCGAAGGGAGTTAGTTGCCCGGTGCCGCCTTCTTGTTGCCGCGGTTGAACTCGTCGAGCAGCTCCCAAACCAACGGAACCTGGCCGCGCAGCCGGTCGGCGGTCTCGGCGTCGAGCTGCTTGTACCGGAGCGGGACGGCACGGTAGTCGGCGCCTACTTCGGGCCGATGCGGGCTGTACTTGTACTCGTAGGTGAAATGTCCCTGAGCACTAAGCCGGACGTCCGGGTGCCGGCGGTTGGGAACGGTTATGTAGAACTCGCCGCGCGTCTGCTGCAGAAAGGAACGCGGGGGCCTCTCCTGGGAAGCACCCTCCGGGCCGTTCGGAGAACGGAGTCCCGATCGTTCTTCCGCAGGCGCCGGGGCCAGCTTCCCCCCGTCCGCCAGTTTCACGTACAGTTCCCGGGCAGCGAAATAGGCCGGGTCAATCAACTCAACCTGCGGAGCCAGGTAGTCGCGGTAGATGTACACGCCGTCCTCCTGGTAGTTGGCCAGCCGCTGCAATTCGCGCTCGAACGCTTCCGTGAAGTACGGGAAATGGGTGCAGGCGAGGATGATTGCCCGCAGCGGTTGAGGGTCCGGCGACTGCCGGAGGCTTTCCAACAGGGACACGACGTCGTACCTGAGGTAGTTCGCGACGCTGTTGAGTTGCATGGCGGTCGGCTTCTCCCGCGGCCCGTCGAAAAGGACGCTGTAGTTCGAGAAGTCAAACGCATACCTCGCGAGGATGCCGCGATCGATCGCGGCGAAGGGATGGTTCAGCGACGGCCCTTGGTAGTCGCCGCGCGGGCGGCTCGCCTGGATGCCATGCAGGATCAACTCCTCAGCCCCGTCAATCGCGCCTGCCAGGCCGAGCGAGCCCTGTTGCACCACCATGATCCGCTGCCCGTCGCGTTCGAGCCTGCGGTGGGCAATCTCGGCCCGAATGGCGCGGGGATACGCCTCGGCGAGGACGGTGGCTCGGGTAGCGAGTATGCCGATCGTCCCACTCTGGCCGTCGGCGAACAGATCGAGGGCGCCCCGGACCCCGGCGTCGACAACGCCCACCACGGGAATGTCGAGTCCGGTCGCCGCGACCAACTTCTCGATGTGGCCCTTGCCGTAGGCGGTGGCCGTATTGCAGGCGATCACCACGGCCTTGACCGGCAGCTTGTCGCGTGCCGGATCGGAGTCGGCGTCGGGATAGTACCGGTCGGTCAATAGGAATTCGGCATCCTTGACAGCCAGTTGTTCAAGAAAACCCTCCCTGCCCACGTTCGGATAGTTGCCGTAGGGCATGTTGGCCTGGTCGGCCAGGTAGATGAACGACTGGCAGGCCAGATCGGGCTGCCCATCGCCTTCCGGCAGGGGCTGCCGCGTTGCATTGTCGAATGTGTCGATGGCGAGAATCGCCTCCAGGACGGCCATCCCGCCCGTGCCGGAATCGAACACGCCAATCGGGTATTTTATCGGATCGACGTGCCGGTAGTTCTGCCGCGTCTCCTGCGCGGTGCGGGCGGCCTCGGCGATCAGCGCCGGTACATCGGCTTTGCCTCGCTCGGCTATGCCGACCAGAAAGACCGCCAGCAGCAGCACGATACCCATCGCGGAAAAGGGGGCAGGAGCCTTTTCCCGGAACGGCCCGAAGGGTGCTGCGCAGAAAAGGCTGCGGACCCCTTTTCCGCGGCAGGACAACGAAAACAAAAGAAGCCGTGCGATCATTGATTTCACCTTTCTTGCGTCGTTCAAGGGGAGCCAACCCCTCCTCGATAGCCAAATCTCCAAGTGCCGTCTCCGGCGCATTGTGTCAACTCTACCCCGGGTCGGCACGGTGTGTCAAGTTGACGCATGTCTCCCAGGTTACTGGCAGCGCGGGCTGATGTGTGGTAGAATGTGGGTATTGTCGGCTGTGCGCATTTGTATTGGGCACGTCAGCACGTTCTTGCGCCTTACGAGGAGAGGTTCCATGCGTTCTCCATCGATCTTCCTTTCTGCAAGCCTGACGGTGATGCTAGTAGTTTCCACTGCCGCCGGGGCTCCGCTGGTGCTCAACGTCACCGGCACTTATGACGAAAACGTCGTCAACTCCAACACGGTCGACAAGAGCGCCGCCGGCGCGCCGAACGACGTGGTCACGTTCACCAACGACGTGTTGGCCGCCTACAATGCCGGCTTCGGCGGGGTGATCGATTTCGACGAGGGCTCGTTCGGCACAACGGACCTGTTTCGGGGCGTCTTCGACAGCGGAGCCAGGTACGTCGATTTCCATACCAGCGCCGTCATGCAATCGGTGGGCCGTAACGGAAGCTTCGACCCGATTTCAGGTGGCCGTGGTACAACGTCAACCTCCGATCGGTCGAGTTGGGAACTCACCGTGGGGCCGGGCCTTGGGAATGGGGCGGGCGGCTCTAACGACCGGCTGCGCGTGAACCAGATCGGTTTGACCGTGCTGTCGCGCGACCACAGCCAGTATCCCATTGACGTGCGCGCGACGGCAACCTACAGCGACTTGAGTACGGAATCGATCATTGCGAACATCGGCCGTTCCACCAAGATAGACTCGAGTCAGCCCTTCCAAGACACCGACGACACGTTTTTCGGCTTCACGGCCCCGGCCGGTACTGGGATCAATTCCATCCGGCTGGAAAGCTTTGCGCCAGGCACGACCAACCCGCGATCCACCCGCATCGCCATGGACGACCTCGGCTTCATAACCGTGCCGGAGCCGTGGACTCGCATCGACAATTTCGAGGGCTATGACCCTGGCGACAATATCCACGGCCGGAACGGCTGGAGCGCTTCCGGCACGCAAACCGTCGAGACCGACCCCGGTGCGTTCGGCAACCAGGCGCTGAAGATTTCCGAATCCGGTCGGAATATCTACACGGGGGCGACCATTGCCGACGGCGATACAGGCACGTTATTCTTCCGCTTCTACGTCCCGTCCGGCACCGACGCGGTCGATTTCGGCGTGGGAACCACGAGCAATTCCCCGCCGACCAGCGGGAGCCAAATCGCCGATTATCTTCGAATATACGAAACGACTTCGAGTCCCTACCTCCGCGTGGATGTCTATGACGACGATGATTGGCAAACCGTTGGAAGCTTCCTGAAGGACTCCTGGTACAACGTGTGGAACGTCATCGACAACGAGACCAACACATGGCAGGCTCGCATCGAGGGCCCCGGCTTCACCGGCCAGGAAGAGGCACATTACGGCGATCCCTCCACCAGCGTGTTCGACTTCCGCGGCTCGACAACTGCCGGCCTCGACTTGGTGAACTTCTACATCCGGACAAATGCGGGTCACAATGGCGAGGCATACATCGACGACATTTACATGAACAGCTCGGCGAAAGACCTGACCAGCCCAGTTTTCACACCGTCCTCTGTCGTGCTGATCGATCTCAATGGTGCCGACAATAACCCCACCCCGGGCGCGCTCTGGAATACGATCAACACGCCGGGTGACGCCACGGAAGCCAGTCCCATGTTGCTGGTTTCTGCCAACGGGGCTCCCAGCGGCGTTGCCATCGCGTTGGCGGGCCCGTGGGAGGCGAGCGGCCTCACCAACGAGTCCGGAGCGTTCTCCGACACGCATCCCGGCTTGGAACCCGGTGCGGAGGACTACCTCTTTCTTCGTGACACCGGCACCGAGGGAACGGTCACTCTGTCGGGGCTGACCGTTGACCGGCCCTACAGGGTGGAGATTGTTTCCTCGGCAAGCGATGCGTCGCGCGATCGCTTGCAGGATATTCTGGTGGCCGGCGAGTTTGCCGATGGCCTACTGGACGGCCAAGACTTCGACAGCTACCAGGATGGGTACCTCGACGGCAGCCTGCTGGTGTGGAACCGGGTCTTCCCCGACATCGATGGAAACATTCTGATCGACGTCAAGGTCACGGGCACGGCCTCCCAGGCGTTCGCTCAACTGAACGCCATCCGGCTGATGGCCGTGCCCGAGCCCGGCACGGCCGTGCTGCTGGCCCTCGGATTGCTGGTTCTGGTGGCGACTGGCCGGCGGCGGGTGTGAACTCGAACTGCCCTTACTTCTCTCCAAATCTGGCGCGATAGGCGACGGGCGAAAGCCCGGTCGCACGGCGAAATGCGGTGGCGAAGTAGCTGATGGAATGGAAGCCGCTGTTGACGGCCACTTTCGTCACGGGCAACTGGGTCCGGGCCAGGGCGCGCCGGGCGCTTTCCAGCCGGACGCGCAG
>JAVEUP010000399.1:0-3144 GCA_034005525.1 Thermoguttaceae bacterium
CGAACGACCAACTCCTGTTCGATGTCGCGCGGCGCTGAAAATCGACAGTCCGTAGGCGCTTGAAAATCGACATTTTGAGGAGCCGAAGGTTCGGAACGTAGGCTTTCTGACGTGTATGTCAGTCATAGGAGCCTACGATGCCGAACCAACTCAAAATGTCTAAAGTCAAGTCTGTCCTAGCTTTACGTGAACAGGGCTGGCCGCTGTGCCGGATTGCCCAGGAATTGGGCATTCACCGGCAGACGGTCGCTCGCTACGTCGCCCTGCATTCAAAATCGACACAAGCGCCTACCGGCTCGGAGAGCCCAAAATCGACACAAGCGCCTACCGGGTCCGACGATCCAAAATCGACAGAAGCGCCTACCGGGTCGGGCGATCGAAAATCGACAGAAGCGCCTCCGGCGTCCGAATCGGGTTCCGAATCGGGTTGCGCCGGTCGTAGTGTTTGCGAGCCGCTGCGAGAGGCGATCGAAGCGAAGGTGGATCAAGGGCTGCACGCCAGACGCATCTTCCAGGATCTCACCGACGAGCACGGCTTCCAGGGCAGCTACTGGAGCGTGATGCGGTTCGTGCGAAGGTTGGGCAAGCCTCGCCAGTTGCCCTTCCGCCGCATGGAATGCGGCCCGGGCGAAGAAGCTCAGGTGGACTTCGGCAGCGGGGCCCCGGTGCTTACGCCAGAGGGCCGCCGCCGGAGAACGCACGTCTTCCGGATCGTGCTCAGCCACAGCCGCAAGGCGTACAGCGAGGCCGTCTTCCGGCAGACCACCGAGGAGTTCCTCCGGTGCATCGAGAACGCTTTCGTCCATTTCGGCGGTTCGACGAAGACGTTGGTGATCGACAACCTGCGGGCCGCCGTGACCAAGGCCGACTGGTACGAGCCGGAACTGCATCCGAAGCTGCGGTCGTTCGCGGAGTACTACGGCGTGGTGATTCTGCCCAACCGGCCCTACACGCCGCGTCACAAGGGCAAGGTCGAATCGGGGGTGAAGTACGTCAAGCGGAACGCCCTTCAGGGACGCCAGTTCCCAAGCCTTGAACAACAGAACGCCTTCCTGCGGCACTGGGAGTCGAGCATCGCCGACACGCGGATTCACGGCACGACGAAGCAGCAGGTGGGGCGGCTGTTCGAGGACGTGGAGCGGGCCGCCTTGACGCCCATCCCCGTGGAACGCTTCCCCTGTTTCCACGAACGCCAGCACACCGTTCATCGCGACGGGCACGTGCAGGTGGACGGGGCGTTCTACTCGGTCCCGCCCGAGTACTTCCGGCAGCAGGTGTGGGTGCGTTGGGACGGTCGGATGGTGCGTGTCTTCAACCAGCGGATGGAGGAGATTCGCGTCCACGTGAAGCAGCAGACTCCGGGGCGTTTCAGCACCCATCCGTCGGACATCGCCTCGGAGAAGATTCACGGCATCGAGCGGGGCACGGAATGGCTGCTCCGGCGGGCCGGCATGATCGGCCGTCACGCCGACCGGTGGGCACAGGAGGTCATCAGGTCGCGCGGCATCGAAGGGATTCGGGCGGTAATGGGCCTAATCAACTTGGCGGACCGCCAGTCGTGCGGCGTGATCGACAAGGCGTGTGAAATCGCGCTCGGCTACGGCGTCTACCGGCTGAAGAGCATTCGCCAGTTGATCGACCGCCAGGCCCCAAAACAGGAGCAAATGGAGTTTATCCAGGAGCATCCCATCATTCGCAATATCAGCGTCTACGGCGAGTTGGTGAAGAGCGCCCTTGGCCAACCGACCCCCACGTGGCGGCGAGAAGACGCCGCGAAACTTACTTCCCCAAATGATTGACCCCCAACAAGGAGCATTTCGATGAATGAACGACTTCAAAGCGCCCTCCGCAAACTGCGTCTGTCCGGCCTCAGCCAGTCGCTGGAAATACGGGTGCAAGAGGCTGCGGCCAACGGGCTGACGCACGCCGAGTTCCTGGAGCTGATCCTGCAAGACGAACTAGCGGTGCGCGACTCGCGTCTGATCGAACGGCGCACCAAGGCCGCGGCGTTCCGAGAGGTGAAGACGCTGGACCAGTTCGACTTCTCCTTCAACCCGTCGATCAACAGGCATCAGATCTACGACTTGGCGACGTGCCGATTCATCCGCGAGGCCAAGGACGTCCTCTGGCTGGGACCGCCGGGCGTGGGCAAGTCGTTCCTGGTGCAGGCCCTCGGCTACCAAGCCATCAAGTCAGGCTTCCTGGTCTACTATCGTTCGGTCTTCGACGTCGTGCGCGACTTCATGCAGGACGAGGCGTTTGGCGGGCAGGACAAGGTTCTGGCCCGGTATCTGAAACCGGACCTCATGATCATCGACGACATGGGCATGAAGCAGCTTCCGCCGAAGAGCGGCGAGTTCCTCTTCGAGATCATCATGCGGCGTTACGAGTTGAAAAGCACCATGATGACCTCGAACCGTCCGCTGGAGGATTGGGGCAAGCTGATTGGCGACGTGCCGGCGGCCTCCGCCATCCTCGACCGCTTCCTGCACCGTGCCGACGCGATCCACATCACGGGCAAGAGTTACCGCATGCGCGACCGGGCCGCACACCCTCCGAAGCCAGAGCCGGCGAAAGGCCGTGGTCGGCGGGACAAAAACGACGGAGAAGACGCATGACGCGGCGCGTGGTTGACGGTGGGTTTTCGGAGGCATGGCAGGGCAAAAGAATGCATGGCAAGACGCAACCGAGCGGCACGACGCAAGAGAAAGGGCCGGAGCCCGCAGGCTCCGGCCGCGCGGAGGCATTCCCCCGCCCTGGCCCGGCTATCCCTTGTTGGGTTGCTCCCCAGCAGAGCCCAACTCCGTTTCGCCAGGCAACCGTCATTCTACCTTACCTTTCGGCCGTCGGCAGAAAACTCCCGCTGGCGGAACCATCCAAAATCGACACAAAGCGCCTACCGGGTCGGGCATCGAAAATCGACACAAAGCGCCTACCGGGTCCGTGCGTTGAAAATCGACACAAAGCGCCTACCGGGTCCGTGCCTGGCGGCGGCGAGATTAACCCTATACACAACCGACATCAATGCTATAATCGTGCGTAGACCATCCCCATCACCAACCCCCTGTCGATTTTGAAGCGCCGCGCGCATGTCGATTTTCAAGCGCCGCGCGACACAAAATCGAACAAACTGAACACGCCAGG
>JAVEUP010000400.1:0-3141 GCA_034005525.1 Thermoguttaceae bacterium
CTCGCTGGAGAACCTTGTCCTCCAGCGTCGGAATCCCGATCGGACGAGTTTCATTGCCCGTTCCTTTCGGAATATGCTTCCTGCGCACCGGCGGCGCCCGGTACGTGCCGGTCTTCGCCCGGTCCAGCAGCGACTGGAGGTTCTCCTCCAGATTCTCCGCATAGTCGAACCAGGTTTGCCCATCCACGCCCGGTGCTCCGTCTTTACGCGTGCATCGGAACGCCTCACGCAGCCACGCAAGGTCGAGGTAGTGGTTCAGCGACGTGAACGCCATCTGCGGCGACTGTTTCGCCAGCGCTGCTATCCGTTGTTGTCGCGTTGACACGCTTTCAGAGTTCAATGTCTCCGGCATGTTTCCCTCCAACAGTGTTGTCACCTGGCACCCCGCTTCCCTCCACCGGGTTCCCGCGGGCGGGTTCCCCGGCTTCCTCGGTATTATCAGGGCACTACGACTTCCTGCCGCCCCTCCCGCCGCACTTCGTCTTCCTTCGCTTGGCGGTACCACGGGAGGGCTCGCGTGTTTGCTCCCACCGACGCCGAGCGCCGCGGCGGCGGGCCTGGGGTTGGTCACCCGGTAGCCCCGACCGGGATCTCTTCCGTGGAAACGACAGGATCTCCCACGTTCGTGAGGAACCCCTATTGTGCCTTTGCCCTGCTCTCCGACCCCGGCAGGATCGACGTGTCTGGCCATGACAACACGCCGACGCGGCCCCCGCGCTGACCACGACGAAGGCTCCCGCGATGAAGTAACTTTCGAGGCTCAATCACACAGCTTCAGCACTGGCTGTCTACGCTTCGCAGGGTGGGTCACCCCACCAACCACGCAAGACTCGCTTCCGGTTGCCGGCTCAGCTCTACCGGACGGGCTTGGGTACCCGCAGGGTTCCGATGAAAGGTTTCAAATTCACGTCATGTTCGTCATCCTCCTTTCCCACGCTTTCGTGGCGCAAGGTCAGGCCTACACTTTACACTTTCCGGGTTCTTCCGCTTCGTTCTCGGAGTTGCAGCACCAGACGTTCGACAACCGGCAGGGCGTCGACGATCCCTTCCCTGACTTTACGCCGGATGTTGCCAACGGCCGCCCCGCTGATGCCGCCGTAGTGCATGCCAAGGGCGCGACCGCTCTGGCCCGTCAGCCGGCAAGCCAACTCGACCGCGACGGCCTTCGCCGGGCCGGCACGACGCCCGTGTTGCTTCAAAGCCGCCGTCTCGATTCCGAAATGCTTGGCGACGCAGGCGTCGACCGTGTCGAGGTCCACGTGGACGACCGGCAGGATCAGGTCCTGGTCCCGGATGCTGCCCGTGCGAAGCCCCGAAATCCGTTGCTCCGTTTTCGCAACGAACGAATCGTCGCCGACCGCGTACCGGCTCGTCCGCATTGCGTCGAGCAGCGGCTGGTCGTCCTCCTCGACGCACGCCCGCACATAGCCCCGATAGTGCCGCCGCGCGGCCGCCAGGGTCGAACCGTACTCCCGAAGCACATCATAGCAGACGAACTCCTGGGCGTTTCGCGCGGCTACATACCCCGGATAACTGCTCCACCGATAGGCCTCTAAACGCCTCATGCAATCCGCCTTGCTGAGGCGTCGGCACACGGCGATCTTGATCGGGTTGAGGTGAATATACCGAGTCACGGCCAGCAGGTAGCTACTCTCCTGGACGAGTTTGGCCTTGAATCGGGCCTCGAATTGGTGGCCCGGCTTGCCGTGCTTGTACCGGGCATACATCGCATAGCTGGTGTCCAGTCGCTGCATGAACTGCGAAAGGTTGGCCCGTGGCGTGCGCGCCAAGAGGTGAAAATGGTTGTCCATAAGCACCCAGGCATACAGCATAATATCGTGGGTCCGGACGTTATCGTGCAGTTGGCGCCGGAAACGTTCCCGGTCGTCGTCATCGCAGAAGATCGTCGCCCGCCCGTTCCCGCGGGCGGTCACATGGTACACAGCGTTCGGAAAGTTGATGCGTGGCAATCGCGGCATGTTTGGCAGTATAGCACGCTGCCTCGTCTCCGTAAAGTGTAAACTTTAGGCCTGACCCCGAGTCACGCCGCGAGTCACGCCAAGTACGCGAAGAAGTTGGTCCTTGTGAAGCGTCATGATTCGGACCGCCGAACGTTACGGGTCACGCGGGCGGCGCCAGTGACCCAACCATCATCCAGGACGCGACCGCCGCCTCGCGTGCACCCGTTTGTTCTGCGACTTCGCCGGTGGTGATTGGCAATGGCGGCAGAACAATAGGTGGCAATGTTTCCAAAACAGACGCTCCTGGGCGGCAGTGGCGACAACACTCGCACTACCTGCGTCCCGTTGCAGGGCCGGCCGCGGCGGGTGGCGTGGCTCATCGACGATCGCCCTCCTCAGACGGTCCGTCAGGGGCAGGGCGTTGCTGTGTCTTCTCTTGGTCGTTGAGATAGTCCCTAAGTGCTTTGAAGGAATCCTCGGGCAGATTCCGGAGGATCGCCTCCCACTGGTCCGGGGTAGCTCGCGATTGGAAGTCACAGATGGTTGGTCGAACTACGCTTCCATCGAGCAAGACGGCAACCTCAAACTTGGGTTGCGGTCCAGAGAACAGCAGTGGATATGCTTCGTACGTTACCAGCCAGTACCAGCAGTTCTTGTTTAGTTCATTGTCAGGGTCGGTTGCGTCGAGCGGTCTCAGCGAAACGGATTCCAGCTCCCAGTGGAAGTCGGCAGTATCCGTGAGCACTCGCATCTTGATGGGATTGGCCAACTCAACGGCGCGCTTCGCTGAGATCGGTGGATTGGGCGATTCCATGTCCCACTTCGGAGTCTTCCGGATCTCGTCGTAATCGAGCTTCAGCGCCGCTCGTTTCCCAAAGAAATAACTGTATCGCACGTATTCGGCTCCACCTGCAAGGGCGGGCGACACAGCCACGCTGGCCAAAACACCGATGAGCCCAAGTCGAACTATCATGGATTGATTCCCCAACGGGTTCACATACGGTGGCGATCTCGGCGGCAGAACTTGTTATTCTACCCCCATTACCCTTTCCAGGAAGGGCCATCCCAGAAACCATGATCCTAGCCCGTCCAGAGGGGCGCGGCAAGCGGTTCTGGCATAATTCTCACGCATGGGTAGCCGCGCGACCAGCGAGCAGGTGACACAACACTGGAAATTCCG